>CBKYSX010000232.1:0-6511 GCA_966690745.1 uncultured Ardenticatenales bacterium | reverse complement strand
CTCCTCCCCGCCCTCCGCGCCACCATTGCCTTTATCCGGGCATGGAAAGCCGATACCGCCGGAAATCTGGTCTACCGCATGACCGAGCAGAATTTTAACAAGGCAATGGCAACGGCGGCGGATATTGTGATTGCCGAAGTGGAACATATTGTGCCTGTGGGCGAGATTGACCCCAACGAGGTGCATACCCCCGGCAGTTATGTAGATTATCTGGTACAGGCGCACACCACCTTAGAAGAATTGGGGTCGTCGGCAAGCACAGAGCAACGCAAAGCAAACGCGGCACGTCTGAATATGGCACGGCGAGCGTTACAGGAATTAAAAGCGGGCGATGTGGTTAATCTGGGCATAGGGATTCCCACGCTGGTTGCCGATTTGATTACGCCCGAACATGGGATTATTTTGCATACGGAGAACGGAATGTTGGGGGTTGGTCCTGCGCCGGAATCGGGCGGGGCGTTAGAGTACCCCGTGAATGCAGGTAAAATACCCGTCACGGCACTGCCCGGCAGTAGCTATTTTGATAGTGCTGATTCCTTTGCGATGATACGGGGCGGGCATGTAGATGTCGCCATTATGGGCGGCTTACAGGTGGATGAGCAGGGCAATCTGGCGAATTGGGCAATTCCGGGCAAACCATTGTTGGGGGTGGGCGGGGCAATGGACCTGGCGGTGGGGGCAAAGCGGCTGATTATCACTATGAATCACACCGAACCGGACGGTACCCCTAAAATTGTGCCTGAATGTACCCTGCCGCTTACCGCAAAAGGTGTGGTGGATATGATTATTACGGAGTTGGCGGTATTTACCTTTGAAAATGGCGCATTGGTGCTCACCGACTTGATGCCGGGCACCGGGTTGGACCTGGTGCGGGCGAAAACAAGCGCACGGTTTCGGGAAGGATGAGATCTATTTACAGCCAGGTGATTTTGACCACGCGATAGAATCAGGAGTCGGGGTACTCTCTTTACCATGACCCAGATTAACCAAGGTTATGATCAAAATGACCCCTATTACCCTAGCCCTGGCTCGAATTGCGCGATGGTGGACCGTGCTGGTAGTATTCTTGCTTAATTTTGCAAGCCTACAACTACTATTTTGGTTTGAGAACCGCTTTACAACCCTTACGGGTTTCCCCGTTTTTGATACTCAAAATGAATTAACCGCTGACCAAATCATGTCTCAATTGCCCTTGTATATGGGCGAGGCGCGAACCGCCTACCTCTGGTTTGCCGTCTATGATTTTGTCTTTCCCCTCATCGCCGCCCTTGCGCTTGCATTGTTATGGGCGTGGTTATTACGAACGATGACATGGCAAATTGGCGCAATGGCAACCCACTGGAATCTACCTATGCTCCCCTTTCTCGCTACGCTTGCTGATTGGGGCGAAAATATCGCTCTGTTAAGTGTGATTTTAGGCAATCAGGGTACACAAGTCGGCGCAATCTCAGCCGCTCTGCTCTTTAAGCAACTTAAACTAACGATGCTCACCGTAACAGGGATTGTAAGTATCACTCTTATTCTCCTTGCAACGCTGAATAAGGGTTGGAAGCTCTTGGAGCGGTTTCGACCCAAATTGCAGGCATAAGGTAAAAACCTCACCTCTGCCTGCGTCCCCTGTTATTGACTTTGCACCCACGCCTGATGATCCCGCCAGACCTTTTCCCACAATGTCCCGACATCGGGCAGGGCAATATCAAAGGTGTCGCGCAGGGTGGCTTCGTATTCCGTTTGGGATTCAATCAGACTATCTGTGACTCCCGCTTCTGTAAATCTCCGTAACATAACCCCTTTTAACGAAACAAATCCTTCCGGCGTTTGCCGATGGCAGACCGTGACCCGCACAAAGCCTGATTCCGGGGAGGTTTGCAAATAATGACAACGGGCGGCGAAATCGTTCAGGGTGTAGGATTGCAGGGTGAAATCAAAACCGGGTCCGGTATCGGGGTGGTTGGTAAAATGCCAGTATTCCCCTTCACGGTGCAAGCGATAGGTGAAGTGACGTTGGTGGTGTTCCCTTTCTTGAAGGGGCAACGGCTCCAGAATTCCATTCCCAAAACCCACATCTGCCAGATAGGGTTGCTCCAATTCCACTAACAAGCATAGATGATTGCCTTCTGCATCTGACCCCGAAATCTCACGGTTCACCGTCCCTGCCAACAGCGTGACGGGAAAGCCTATCTCCCGCAATGCCCACGCCAGCAGACCGTTCATCTCATAACACCAGCCGCCGCGCCTCTGTTCCACAATTTTGCGGTAAAAATGCCCTTCATCCAACGGCAAGGATAAACCCCTATGAATATCTAAATTCTCATAGGTGATGTTCAGCAAATGGGCACGGTGAATATTCCGAAGGGTTTCGTAAGAAACATCGGTTGCGCCGCTGTAGTTGATGCGATTGAGGTAATGTTGTAGGTTCATGTTTATAGGGGGAGTCAAAAAACGGAGTACGGATAACACAAAGAACACGAAGAGGCACAAAGTTCACAAAGAACGGCAAAAATAGATAACTTGTCGTTCTCTGTGTTCTTTGTGACCTCTGTGGTTTATTTCTGTTTTCGTTTCTGCGTCCTGTTCCTTTATATTGACCCCGATATAATAAGCGATAACGTCATAATTCAGCAGGAGCAAGGTTCATGCGTTCAGTAGCGCGGATGTTGTTGAGGGTTTTACTGTTGTTGATTATTGTTGGAGCCGCTATTTATGGTGTACTGGCACTCCGCGCCACCCCCATGCCGCCCCACCCTTTTTTCCGCGCCGACGACCCCGATATTCTGGTGATTGCCCATCAAGGGGGGGATGGCGAACGTCCGAGCAATACGATGCTCGCCTTTCAATACGCCGCCGATATTGGCGTGGATGTGCTGGAAATGGACATCCACAGCACCCGCGATGGCGTGTTGGTCACGATTCACGATGCCACTGTTGACCGCACCACCGATGGTACGGGGCGGGTGAATGAGATGACCTTTGCCGAATTGCAGGAACTGGATGCAGGCTACGATTGGCCCACCGTTGAAGAAGAAGCCGGGCGCACGGATCGCCCCTATCGTGGGCAAGGCGTGGTGATTCCGGCGTTGGAAGAAGTCTTCCAAACCTTCCCCGCGTGGCGCATGGTGATTGAAATTAAACAGCAAGAACCCTCGATTGTGCAACCCTTCTGCGACCTCCTGCGCGAATACAACCTGCAAGAGCAGGTCATTGTTGCCTCCTTTCACCCCGACACCATGTACGCCTTCCGCGACACTTGCCCCGAAGTGGCAACCTCTGCCGTTGAGGAAGAAATCCTACCCTTTTTTGTGATGAGTACGCTGGGCTTAAGCGGGGCATACCAACCCACTGCCGAATCCTTTCAAGTGCCTGAATATAGCGGTGATTTCCATATTGTTACGGAACGATTCATAGAAAACGCCCATGCCAAAAACGTAATGGTGCAACCCTGGACCATTAACAGCACGGAGCAAATGCAACGGATGATGGGTGTGGGCGTAAATGGAATTATGACCGATTATCCGGCGCGGTTGTTGGAATTGTTGGGGCGGGGAGAGTAACAATGGGCGCACGGGCTAATCTGGTTTTAGTAGACAGAAACGGATACCAATTATTCTATAGCCACTGGTGCGCTGAAACGATTCCAAGTGACATCTTTTGGGGTCCTGAATGGACGTTGGATTTTATCACCCGTCAAGAGGCAGTTCCCCTTGATGAACGGGGATGGCTGGATGATACATGGGTAGAAGGTGGTGTTTTGATGGATATCCATGCCCAAAAATTGCTCTTTTGGGGTGGAGAAGATTTTATTTTCAATATCCCCCTTCGCCATCTGTACTTAGAATTGGTGCGGGAAGTCTGGCACGGGTGGTTGGTAGAATGGGCAAAAAACCAAATCTTCGATCTAGCCGATTACGTGGGTGCAAATCGCAACCTTGTTACCAGTACACATGCTTTAGGAGAAGAGTGGTATCGAGGAAGTATTTTTGAATTTAGACCCGGACCACTAACTGCTATTGCAAGCATTTGTTGGGAGGATAACGCGCTTCGTTTTTATGAGGCATCCTCGCATCCTGCATTTCTGAGTAAGGGTAAGGAACAAATCTTAGAGAAAGCAAAAAATGCAAAAGGACTAGAACAAATTGACCTCTCAAATTGGCAGGATGAACCATTTTTATGGTTCGGAATCCACATTGATTTGAATATCTATCTCCTTGGCATTTGGAGTTACCAGATGCCGCCTTTAGCGGAAATTCAAGGCGCGTGGCAAGGATGGACCGTCGAATGGTGGGGCGACCAGTATCAAGAACATGTGGCACGAACAGAGGGCAAATTGGTAATGCCGTTCCGTTCTACTGAATCTCTGCTTGAAAAACTGGAATCGGTATTAGTAACCCCTAATCGGCAAGTGGGAGCGCACATTGCCGAAAAGATTCAGGCAACCTTGGAATCAGAAGGCTGGATCGGGTACTCCAATCCCCACACATTCGTAGACAACCCGCAAACAACACCTGAAGCAGTACGACGAACTATTTTCCAAATGGCCGTCGTCGCGTGGCGGGCAAAACAGCAACAAGTGTAACCATGGGACATCGTGCCAACCTCGTAATTGCCGAGAAAGACCAATACCACCTTTTCTATTGTCATTGGTGCACCAACACGCTCCCCCGCGATATTTTCTGGGGTTTAGAATGGACACTCAACTTTATTTCTCAGCAAAAGCCTGTTACACAGGACGAAAATGGGTGGTTGGATGAAATATGGGCAGAAGGCGGGGTCATCGTAGATATACAAAATCATCACTTAATGCTTTGGGGTGGTGAAACTATACATTATGAAATTCCACTCCGCCGTCTATATCTTGATTTACTTCAAGAAGTGTGGCAGGGATGGACAGTGAGATGGGCGAGTAATCGCATTTATGAGATGGCTGATTACCTGGGCGTAGAACGTACTATCGTGATGTCAGGTAAAATTGAGGATAAAGATGGAATCATAAATCTTACACTCCCTGACAAGCTTGAAAGCATACGCACAATTGCAACAATCCGATGGAATCAAAATGATCTTTTAATTCTACCAACAAACCATGATTTAACCGTTCTATATTTCGGGGACGAATTGTTATTGAAGGCTAAACCATTACCACTTTCATCGCATCGAAAAACGTTCGTGGTCAAAGGCGAATTTCCGTATTACGGGTTTCATATTGACCTGGAAACACAAAGTATCGTGATATGGGGTAGATATATGCCGAATCTTGAAGTTATTCAACAGGCATGGCAGGGTTGGACAATTCACTGGATGGAAGATGATTATCAGCTCCACATAACTTTGACGAAAGGCTCCTTAATTTGGGAGATACCTGACAAGGAAGCCTTGCTCTCTCAACTTGAAAAAGAAATGGTAGAGAGTTCCTCGCTTTCACATACAAATTACATTCAAGAGATTGCCCAACAATTTGAGCGGGAAGGTAAGACAGTTACAGTAAATCCAAATGCTCTGGTGGAAAATCCTCAAACTGTGCCTGACGAAACCCGACTTGTGATTTGGAATAAAGCCGTTGCCGCGTGGCGGGCAAAACAGGAGTAAGTATAAAAATGGGACATCGTGCAAATCTGGTGATTGTGGATGAAAAGGAATATCACCTCTATTACTGCCATTGGTGCGCGTTGACCATTCCACGAGATTTGTTTTGGGGACCGGAATGGGCGTTGGGCTTCATCGCGCAACAGGAATCGGTGGCTACCAACGCATGGCTGGATAATATCTGGGCAGAGGGAGGCGCGTTGGTGGATATTCACGCCAAAGTGGTGCTGTTGTGGGGCTTATCAGCAGTCGGCGCGCTCCCCTACCGACGAATCTATCTGGAACTGATGCGTGAGGTATGGCAAGGGTGGTCGGTACGCTGGGCAAGCCAAGAAATTTACGACCTAGCGGATTATGTCAAATTGGATCGGGAAGAAGTCACATCCCGTGTCTTAAGTGATGAGGAAAACGACAACATCTGGATTAGCCGGTTGTTGACGCTGAACGAAATCGAAGAAGTCACGATTGTGGGGTCGGTGCGGTGGGAAGATGAACGGTTACAATTGGTACCGATTGCCGGATGGTCGCGTTTTCTGACCAAAGGGGATCCAATTTTAGAGGAGATTCACGCCCATCCCTGGATTGAAACGTTAGACCTTGCCGCCACTCCTACCGACCGCTTGCCCCATATAGGCTTTCATGTGGATGTTGCCCGCCGCCAACTGGTGATTTGGGCATCCTCCGCACCCCATCTTGAAACAATCCGAACGGCATGGGCGGGATGGGAGGTGCGCTGGCTGGACGATGATTTTTCCTATCACCTCTCCGTCACCGACGGACATTTAACGCTCCCCATTCCGGATATCGAAACGATTCTGTCAGAGATTGAATCGGATTTGCTCTCGCCCCAACGCAACACCGGGTTGGAATTAATGACCATGTTGACGGGTGCGTTATCCGACGAAGGCAAATCTGTTGATGTCAATCCGAG
>CBKYSX010000231.1:0-6512 GCA_966690745.1 uncultured Ardenticatenales bacterium | reverse complement strand
CGATGGGCCTCGCGCGCGAGGACCAGGGCGCCCTGATCATCCCCGTCGCCAAGCCCGACGACAAGAAAGAGATCCCGCCGCTGATCCTCATCAAGAAGGATGGCGCGGCGATGTATTCCACCACCGACCTTGCCACCATTCAAGAACGGGTGGAAGAGTTACAGGCACAGTTGATGCTCTATGTGGTAGACCAACGCCAATCCCTGCATTTTGAACAGGTCTTCCGCGCCGCTAAAAAAACGGGCATTGCACCGGAGGGGGTGGAAATGAAACACCTCGGCTTTGGTACGATGAACGGTCCCGATGGTCGCCCCTTCAAAACCCGGGAAGGGGGTATCATGCTTCTCAAAGATTTGATTGGCATGGTAACGGATCAAGCGTATAAGCGGATGGAAGAGGTGGGCGCGGCAAAAGAACTGCCTGCCGACGAACGGGCACAGATTGCGCGGCAAGTCGGGGTGGCGACGCTCCGTTTTGCCGACCTGCAAAATCATCGCGCCTCCGATTATATCTTCGACATCGAACGCTTCTCCTCCTTTGATGGGCGCACGGGACCCTATCTGCTTTATAGTGCGGTGCGGATTAAATCCATCCTGCGGAAGGCGGACGAACGGGGCTTTGAGCCGGGAACACTTCTGTCGCCCACCAATGCCGACGAACGGGATTTGCTGATTCGGCTGACGCTTCTGCCTGAAGTGATTGAGCGGATGGCGGAAGGGTACGCGCCCAATTTTCTGTGCGAACACGCCTTCCTGCTGGCGCAACAATTTAACCGCTTCTACAACACCTGCCACATTCTTACCGAATCCAATGTACGCCAACAGGCATCGTGGCTGGCACTCTGCGAATTGTGCCTGCGCCAATTTGAACTGATTGCCGATTTGCTGGGGCTGGACATCCCGGAGCGAATGTAACGACTGGGAAATGAGAAACGTGAAACGGTGCATTCCGTTTTCGCGTTTCCCATTTCGCGTTTCCCATTTCTCATGATTCCTACTGGCTACGAGAATCTTGAATCCACCGCCCGTGCCCAACTCGCGGAGATTGGAAAACGCACCCACGCGCTGGGGTTTCTGGCGGGGAGTGATGGCAATCTTTCAATTCGTCTGCGCGACGATTTTATTCTGATTACGCCCAGTGGTTTTTCCAAAGGGAACCTGCACCCCGATCAGATGGTGGTCGTGGATATAGAGGGCAATCTACAGCCCACCGACCACCCCGCCCGTGCCCGGTTGCGCCCATCGTCGGAAATGAATATGCACCTGGAGGCATATCGCCAACGGGCAGATGTGAACGCCGTGATTCACGCGCACCCCCCCCTGGGAATTGCCTGTACGCTGGCGGGGATTTCGCTTGCCACCCACGCCCTGCCGGAGGTGATTTTCCATCTGGGTGCGATTCCTACCGCCCCTTACGCGACCCCCGGCACACCCGAAGGGGCATTGTCGGTGCGCCCCTATGTTAAAGAGCATGACGCACTGATGATTGAGCGGCATGGCTCGCTGACGATGGGGGATAGTTTAATGGTGGCGTTAATGCGGTTGGAATGGATTGAACAGGCGGCGAAGATTATGCTGGCGGTGGTGCCGATTCTGGGAAAAATGCCCGCCGATTTGCCACCCGAACGGGTGCAGGAATTGTTGGAGTATCGGGCGCGGGTGCGGACTTCTTAATCACTTATTTCTGTAATTCCAGCTAACCCGCTTAAGAAGGTATGACCTGACGAATAAGTACGGTGGTGTCGGGATAGTTTTCTTCGATTCTTTCGATGAGGATGGTTTCGTCCGCGTCGAAATCCAGAAGTTCACCTTCCGAAATTGCTACAAATTTACCCAGATAGTTCGGAATGAGCGTGGGATGTAAACGGTGATATACATCATCCTGAGCAATCAATTCTAAATGGTCATCACTACGGAAAAAAGGATCAAAAGTTCCCTCTAATCGCTCTGCTAAAAGTTCTTCTACCGAACGGTGTGTTGTTTGGGCAAGTGCCTCTGCTTGTTGATATACCGTGTCGGACACTTCCAACGAAACCAACTTTGTCATATCTACCTCCTCAATGCAGTCGCTTAGCTAGTATTATAGTTCAAGCAAATACCCTTTGTACATATTGGAAACGTCGTATTCAGTTGCTTTACTCGTCTTTTACGTTCCCTCCTTTCTAATTTGCTTTTTCCCGAAATTCGCATATTATTTCACTTGTTGTGCGAACAACTACAGATTTGCCTCGTTCGTCTAGCGGTCTAGGACACCACCCTTTCAAGGTGGAGACACGGGTTCGAGTCCCGTACGGGGTACTAAAAAGGCACGGAATCATTCCGTGCCTTTTTTGTTTCGGGTTGATTCTATATGGGCAACTATGAATGCACTAATGATCAAGTATACCGTATACAAACTGGTTAACTTACAAGCCAAGCTAGTGTGTCTTGCTTTAGTCGCGTTTTGTTTTGGGTGTGGTTTAAAGAGTGAAGATCAGGAAGATGTCCTAAGAACAGCCCTACAAAACTACCAGAATGTTTATTACTCTGCCCTTGTAAACCAAGACTCATCACGCCTCTCAGAAGTAGTGACCGAACCTGCTCTCAGCGATGTATTGGAATTCTATAATCGGAATTTGTCACAAAGCAGTGAAGTGATTTACATTCAGAGAACGGTGGTTGAGCGTGTGCTAGTGTTAGAGAGCGATGATGTAAATGCGACCTTATTTGTAGATTTATTACACCATAAGGTCAGGTTTAATAAAGTGACGGGCGAACAAGAAATTTCTTCTGATCCCCCAAGGAAAAGTGCTGCCACAATCCATCTGAAATTCGTGGAAGGTACTTGGAAGTTTGATGGAGTAGCTAATTCAAATTAAAAACTTGAGTTTAAAATTATGTTAATCTTGTAAAAACGGCTCCCCTCTCGACAAGTTTTGGAACAGAAAACCGGAATAAGGTTCTTAAGAACGTGATTTCCATCGGCGAAATATGGGGTGGTGCAATCCTAAATTTCAGCCGCAGTTTGCGGCTTTAGTCGCTTGGTCACCCTACTTAAACTTTTGATCTAATGATAAAAACGACCGGGTTGATTGATTGAAATGTCAACAGACCCTACTAAATCAATTGCGCCAGTCCGAAAATGAGCGCGCACAAACAGAGGACGGGAATCAATACCAGAGTGAGGATGCCCGCCATCATGCGTCCCTGCGTTGGCTTAATAGGTGGCGGGGGCGGGGTTCGCATTTCCATCGCCGACCCCGCTTGTGAACGGGGCAAGGGGCGATTCATAGCGGGGGCTTCGCGGGAAACAGGCACAGATGTTTCCACCGGCGGACGAGCCGTGCGCGGCGCACTTTCCCGCGCAGGGGGGGGCGTTTGGCGTTGGGCAGGCGTGGGCGGCAACGCTTGAAAGCTTTGTGCCGTCGGGCGCGGGGCGGAAGGGGTTCGTGTTTCCGGAGGGGTTGAACGACCCGGCGGAGGTCCTCCCGGATCGGCTAATAAGATCTGCGCCAATCCCCGTTGGGCGGCGGCATTGGTAGGCTCTAATTGCAGGGCACGTTGGAACGATTGGGTTGCCTTTTCCAATTGCCGTTCCGCCAGCAATATTTCCCCCAACGTGACCCACATCCCCGCATTTTTGGGGTTGGTACGTACCGCATCCATCGCCTCGCGTAGCCGACTCATGAGTTGCCTTCCTAATGAAAACAATGGGTAAGGATAGGAATCCCGGCTCCCGTATCCATACGTTCTGTTAAGATTGTACAACGAAATTCGAGGTGTGCTATTTAATGCGCGTTACGTAGTTGAGAAAAGATGATTTTTATAAAAATCATCTTTTCTTGCTTTTCACGCCTAAAAAGTGTAACTGTCCCTTAAGATAACGGTAAACAATTAACAGGGCAATAGGGCGCAGGGCTAAAAAAAGTTATTCATACGCCAATACTTCACGCACGGTCATGCGGGCGGCATTTTGAGCGGGGAAGAAGCTGGCAAGCGCGGAGAGCACCAACGCCCCGGCGAACCACCCCACCGCGCCATCCGTGCTGAACTCGTAGACAAGGGGCGACCCGATAAATTGGATGCCCAGCACCCACGCCAACCCGTAGCTAATCGGAATTGCCAGCAACACACTCGGAATCCAGCTAATCGCGCCAATCAACAACCCTTCCACCATAAAAATTTGCAGAACGGCGGCATCGGCGGCTCCAATCGCCCGCATCACGCCGATTTCGCGGGCACGTTCAATCACGTTCATGCTCATGGTTCCCGCCAAGCCCAACGCCCCGACCACTGCCAACATCAACGCCATAATCGAAAGAAAAACAACCAGAATATCAAATTGATATTCAATGGCATCCCGAACCGATTGGGTGGTACGGGTTGAAAGCACATTGATTCCGGCGGCGGTATAGAGCCGTTCCAATTCCGCCGCCATGCGGGTTTGCCCGGCGGGGCTATTGTCGGTTAGAGTGATACGAATGGAGGTGGTCTGATCGGGTTGGCGCAGGGCGCGAACGTTTGCCTCATAGGGCATATATGCCGTGCCAAACCGTAGCACACTTCCGGAAATCGTTGGTTTGGCTATCCCGACAATCTGCCACTCGCTTTCCCGCCCGTTCATTTTGAGCGTAATGGTATCCCCAACTTTTAGGTCCGGTTCGTTCTCTACAATGTCGCTGTCTATGACCAGTGCGTTGCCATCTGCGGCGGTGAACCACCGTCCTTCTGCCAGCAAGGGGCGAATCATCGTGCTGTCGGGGGGCGGAGCCAGTACATCGAAGTTCGGTCCCTCTTTGCCATCGGGGCGCACCCGCACCGCCGAGGCATCCCCCCAACTCTCTGCGCCCGTCACGCCGGGAATTGTAGCGGCAACCTGCTCCGCCTGCTCCACACGATGGGGGCGAACAAAGGTGACCAAGACATCATACGCCCAGAACCCTGCAAATTCGTCCAGTGTGACTAACAGCGACGCACGAACACTAAACACAGCGATAAAAATGGCTCCGGCAAGGGTCAGGGTAAAAAGGGTCATCACCAGGCGGGCTTTGCGGCGAACCGTGTTGCGAAGGGAGAGCAGAAGCGGGCGGGACAATCCCTTCACCCGTTCCACCATGCGGTCTACCCATCCTTCGCCAAAGGTGCCTTTGCCCACCCCGTAGGAACTAATCGCTTCGCGCACGGTGATGCGGGTACTGCTCAGAATCGGGTAGAACGCCGCCACCAACGGTACCACCAACCCCGCGCCGATTTCCAGCGCAAGGGTGGATGCGGGAATCCGAAAGCCAACCAGATCAAAATTGATGATATTTGCCAGATAGCCCGTAAAGGCATACGCCGCCACCGCCCCTAACGGTACGGCGACTCCCAATGCCAACAAACAGAAAATCGCTACGGTTGCCACATAGAGCGTGGTGATTTGCCCGGTTTGCGCCCCGATGGTCTTCATCACCCCCACCTGCCGTACTTGTTGCCCCAATATGGCGGTAATCGTATTGACCACCAGAAAGGCACTTAACGCCAGCGCTAATGCCCCTAATACGACCAATACGGTCAACATCGGTTGCACAATATCATCGGCGGGGTGTTTGCCGGGGGTGGGTTGCCATGTCCATAAAATGGTGCGCCCGCTTTTTTCGACCTTATTCTCAACCGCACTGACCACCGCCGAAATCTCGTCGGGGTTTTGGCTATGAACCAGCAATTGCAATTCGTTGTAGGTGCGCGGATAGCCCAGCCATTCCAGCGTGTCGTAGGTGACATAGCCGTAGGTCATGCCCACAAAAGCGGCGGGCATTTTGTTCATGTCATGGGTGATGCCCGAAATGACCATTTCCCGCGTCTTGCCGTTCGCCATCTCGATGGTGACGGTATCGCCCATATCAGCATTGGTCAGGGGCAGAGATGCCCGTTCCATCAGCATGGTTTCGGGGGGTGGGGGCCATGCGCCGCTTTCATAGTTAATTTTGTTGAGGGGAATCTCGCCGAAATCGTCGTAGGCATCAATACGGAGATCGCGCCATTCATCGGGGGCAATTTCAATCCGTCCCAATACACTGCGCCGCCCTACTGCCGCCTCCACCCCGTCCACATTGGAAACCGTCTGTACCAACTCTTCCCCGAATGGTTCCACCGTGAAGATAATCGCGCTGGCGGGGTTGGTTTCGGCGTAGCGGGTGTTGAGATCGCGCCCCAACATATCCTGAGTGCCGCTTACCACCCCGATGGCAAAAACCCCTACCGCAATTGCCAGAACGACCAGCACGGTACGGGTCTTGTTGACCATCAAATCGCGGAATACTTTGCGCCAACGGGGGGAGAGCATGGGCTATGCTTTAAGGAGCTTCTTGAGGGTGTCCAAATGACGGCGAAATATCGCTACATCTATCAGATAGGGCGCGGCTTGGGATTCAAGCATGGTTGCTTGTTGTTCCAAAAGTGGAAGGTCAACATAGCCTTGCGTCACCAGAAATTGCACATCTTGCAAATCTGTTTCAAATCCTCCAGCGTCGGCATGCGCGGATTGACCGGAAC
>CBKYSX010000230.1:0-6514 GCA_966690745.1 uncultured Ardenticatenales bacterium | reverse complement strand
GGTCATGGCTCCAATAGCGAGGTAGCCATTTTCTTCCCTTACATATTCCAACCCGTCAATGTTCTTAATATCAATCAGCACGGCGGGGGCAGAAAGACGGAAGCGCATGGCGGGAATCAGGCTCTGTCCCCCCGCCAAAATTTTGGCATCATACCCATGCTGTTGCAGGAGTTGCACCGCTTCCGATACCGATGTGGGGGCGTGGTAATCAAACGCCGCCGGAATCATAGAACCTCCTTGTTCAGTGAAAAGTGACTAGTGGTTAGTGATTAGTGAACGACAGTGAACGGAAGCAACGACAGTGACGACAGAAAAACGATAAATCAAGCAATTGAAAGTCGTTGCCGTTCACTTGTCACTTTTCGCTGACCACTAATCACTATCGAAACAGCCACCACAGGACGAGGACAACCAGAAGAATTACGCCGCCAATGAGGACGGGGCGCAACGGAGCGGGGATGAGTTCGCGGGCAACATCCCCGGCAACATTAAGAGCAACGGCAGTTTGGGATGGTGGGGTGTAGACCGGGGCGAGGGGCGGCGGGGTCGCCGTAACAGTGGGTGGAGCGGCATCTATTTGTAGCACATCGCCCGCTGTGTCATTGGCGGTGACAGCAGGGGTGGAGGTGTCTATAGGGGTGTCTGCCAGAGCCTGTTTTTGTACTTCGACTTTCAGGTAGGCATTTAAGCCTTCCAATGCCTGACGGATGATGGATTTGGCGGAGGCATCAATCAGCCGTTGCCCTACGCTGGCAATCCGTCCGCCCACCTGGGCATCCCCCTGATAAACCATGTGGGTTTGGTCGCCTTGCGCGGTCAGGGTTAATCCCCCCGTGCCGTTCACATAGCCCTGTGCGCCGTTGCCCTCTACTTGAATGTTATAACTGGTGGGAGGATTGACATCGGAAAGGGTTATTTTGCCATTAAAAGTGCCATTAACCGGACCTACCCGCACAGACAAGACTCCCTTGTATTCATTCTCGCTGACGGCTTCAAAACCTTGCCCGCCTGGAAGCACCGAGCCGAGAATGTTGGGGTCTTGTAAGGCGGTCCAGACCAAATCCTGGGGTGCGTCAAAGGTGTATTCACCCGATACTTGCACGGTTTACCTCCATTAGTAAGGGAGTAGTGAGCATTGGGTATTGAGAAAAGGCGACCTCATCTCCTAACCCACTCTCCTTAGAGGGGATACAGCAAGGTCGTTTACTCAATACTCAATACCCACTACCCGTCTTGGCTAAAGTGTCTATGGGTGCTGTTTACAGGATAAAGAGAAGGATGGGAAGGGACAAGGGCTGAATGGCTCTTGATTGTGAGCTTATAAGCTCATTTTATCGCAGGAGGGGAATATATTCTGATTAGTATGAAATTTGTGGTACGTCACAGAAGTAAAACAAACTCCTCAATAGTCATGCCCGCTTGTCGGATGATAGCCCTCAACATTCCGGGCTTTAAGGTTCCGTGAAGCGGTACAACAGTTCTGGCAGGTGGGTCCTCGCGTTTCATTGTGACATGGCTACCACGTCCGCCCGTTGCCTTAAACCCCGCTTTTTCCAACGCACGGACGCAATCTGCTCCTGATACGTCACGAGGCAATTTGGTCATAAAGTAACCACTTCCAACTCAATATCTTCCGGAATAGGTTCACCATCTTCTTCAAGAGAGGCAATGTAGCTTTCGATTGCCTCTTTAGCATTTTCCATTGCTTCTTCTTTGGTCGCGCCCTGCGTATGGCAACCGGGAAGACTTGGTACTTCTGCCAACCACCATCCGTCTTCAATAGGGGTTAAGAGAACATGTCGCATGATAAAATCCTTTGCGGAATTTGTGTATTTATCTGTGTTGCAATCATAGTCGGAACGGAAAATTTAGAAATGAAGGAGTGCTTGCCAATCCTTATACCAATCCCCGCCGAATTGCTTCCGCCGCCGCTTCGGTGCGGGATTCGACATGGAGTTTATCGAAAATGCGGCGCAGTTTCCGTTTGATGGTGGCATCACTGTAAGCAAGGGTGGTAGCGATGGTGTGGTTACTGTCTCCCTGTACCAAATGGTTCAAGATGGTTATCTCTTCGACAGTAATATCGGAATTGGCAGAGGCAGAGGGGGCGCGGAGCAACTGTTGTACCATATGATCGGTGATCTGAGGGCTAAGGACCCGTTCGCCGGACATGACTGTGCGAATGGCATGGACAAGGGTTTCATCGGAAGCATTTTTGAGCACATAGCCATCTGCCCCCTGTTGCAACGCTTCCAATACATATTCTTCATCATCAAAAGAGGTAATAATTAATACTTTGATGGCTTTAGTAGTGGCACGGAGGGCGCGAAGCACCTGTAACCCCGTCCCGTCCGGCATCCGAATATCCAACAGAATTAAATCGGCGGTAGTATGTTGAATAAGGGTGGTCGCTTCGGCAACCGAAGCGGCTTCCCCCACGACATGCAAATCGGGATAGGTGGATAGCAGGCTCCGAATCCCCTGCCGCACAATCGGATGGTCATCTACGAGCAGAATCTGAATCGGGGTCATGCAACCTGTTCTTGTGGCAGGGGAACGGTGAGTTCAAGCCGTGTTCCTTGCCCCGGTATACTGTGAATCATTAACGACCCACCCAAACTTTCCGCCCGTTCACGCATTCCGACCAAGCCAAGATGATCCCCTTCACTTTGTCGGGCAGTGGCAAGATCGAACCCGCACCCGTTATCGGAAACAACCAAATGCACAGTGTCAGGATTGAAGCTGATGGTGAGTTCAGAATCAGTGGCACGGGAGTGCGTGTTGATGTTGTTTAATGCTTCCTGCGCCAGACGATACAGGCTAATTTCGACGATAGGTGACAGGCGAAGCGGTTTACCAATGACCTGCATGGTGCAAGGGATGGTGGTGTATTGCTGGAATTGGGTGGCGTAGCGGCGCAAGGCAGGCACCAACCCCAACGCATCTAAGGTGGGGGGGCGTAAATCATGAATAATCCGGCGCAATTCTTCATCCATATCATGGAGAATGGTTTGCACCGAATCCAACGATTTCGCGGCGTGGCGCACATCAAAGGCGGAAATGCGATGGCGGGCGGCTTTTAATTCCAACATCGCACCAATCAATAATTGGTTAATGCCGTCGTGCATTCCATGCGCGATACGCTGACGCTCCCGCTCTTGCACCGCAATGGTTTCAGTCAGAAGCCGTTGTAGAAGGTCGGCTTTCACGGCAAGGGCTTCTTTTGCCTCTTGTAGTTCCTGCGAACGTATCGCCACCTGTTGTTCCAACCGGGCATTGGCGGCGGTGACTTCTTCGTAGAGTTGCACGTTCCGCATCACGATAGCCACCTGCGCGGCATAGGTCATTAACAGTTGTTCGTGGTCATCTTCGTAAACGGTAGCGCGGTTGGCGACTCCGATCATGCCAATCGGGTTGTTGCGAACCCGAAGCGGAACTCCTAAAAAGGTGCGAACGGGAGGATGCCCTTGTGGTTGCCCGACCCGTAGGGGGTCGGTGGTGGCATCGTCAGAGCGCACGGGGCGGTTTTCCAACACAGCACGGGCAAAGATGTTATAGCGTACCGGGAAGCGATGGTGTTCCTCGTAAAAATGGGTTCCCGCCTGAAAGCCATGAATGGCGACCACATCCATCCATTTCCCATCGGCGGAATTTAAGCCAATAAAACCAAATTCCGATTCGGTGAGGGTGAGGCAGTGATTGAGGGCAGTGTTCAGCACCGAGTCCAAACTGCGTAACCCGGAGAGTTCCACTGCCATATCATAAAGGGCATGGAGGCGAAGTTGTTTTTGGGAATCTGACATAACGGCAGTAATGGGTGATGAATGGTAAGTGATCTGTGAATGACGTGATGGGAAATAGTACTATTATTGATGGGGAGAGGACAAGTGGACAAAATTTCTCCTTTCTCGATTTCCTATCCAAAATGGAACCATGAACCACCAAGACCCCGTTTTTTCCGCCCTACGTCATCGAGACATTACCCTGCATCTGATTACAGATGAAAACCTGCCCACCCTTTTAGAAGCGGTGGCGGATTCCGAGGAAGCCGATGACTTCCAATATGAATTAACCCATCATTACGCACCCACCTATGATAAAGAGGGGCGGCGGAAGGCATGGGGTTTTTATGCCACGATGAATGATGAAGTCATGGGCTTTAGCCTGTTGGATGTGGATGATTGGGAGAACAAAATCGGCTCAACGGGAGCCGATACGCTCCCCCAACATCGGGGCAAGGGGCTTGCGCCCGGAAGCAAACCCCATCTTTATTATCTTGCTTTCCATTTATTGGGGTTGAATCGCATCGAAACGGGCTGTCTGGTATCCAATACTGCCTCGCGCCGCTCCCTGGAGAAAACGCCGGGTATTGTGTATGAAGGAACCTTCCGCGAAGCCGAATGGAATGAAGATACGGAACAATTTGAGGATGTGGTGCGGTATGCGATTTTGCGGCGGGATTGGGAACATCTCTACGCCATTGATGAGATAGAGGTTATTTCATAGGGACGGGGGTGGCTCTCTCCTCGATTGCCTGTTCTAATCGTTCCACAATTTCCCGTATTTCGACGGGGCGCAGTTTTTGCGAGGCACGGTTGACAATCAGGGATGCCTCACATTCCAAAATGGTTTCAATTTCCGTTAGATCGTTCTCGCGCAGGGTGGTTCCGGTCTGTACAATATCCACAATCAGCTCTGCCATACCACACGCCGGAGCCAACTCAATATTGCCGCTTAGCCCTATGACCTGCGCTCCCAGCCCGGTGCGGTCTACGTAATCGCGGGTAATCGTCGGGTATTTGGTGGCAATGGTTAAATCATGTGTCAGTCGCCAGTTGCGGTCCCGCGTGGTGTTCGGGGAAATTAATGCAAGGCGACACCGGCTGGCGGGCATCACGGTTCCCAACGATAAGGGAACCAGCACATTCACCCCCGATTCCCACACGACATCGCGCCCCGCAATCCCCAAATCCGCCGCGCCCTGCTCTACATAAATAGGTACATCAGGGTCTTTTGCGAGTAAGACACGAAAGGGCGGCGCAATGGCAATCATTTTGCGCTCCGCCTTTGCCGTGCGGACAGGTCCCATATCATAGCCTAGCCGTTCCCACAGTTCTAAGGTGTCGTCAAACATCCGCCCTTTGCCGAGGGCGAGAGTGAGAAGGGGCGGGGTTAAAGAGGAATCTGTGTTGTTAGGTTTCATACTACATATTGCATATTGCATATTGCATAGACGACAACGGCAACCCACCCCCTAGCCCCCTCCCAAGAGGGGGAACTGCTACGATTTATCGAAGCGTGGTGAGCGCCGTTTATGCACTATGCAATATGCACTTTTATTCGTGTTGCCCGATAATTACCCGCCCGATGTCGCGCCGCGCCGCTTCTGCCTGTAATTCGGCTTCGGAACGGGGTTGGATGTCCAATTCAATCCGTTCCCCCGATTGGCGGCGGTGGTACAGATCACGTAGGCAGGCAGGGTCGGTGCAATAATGATAAAGGGCATCGGGTGGGGTAACGGCAGGTTCCCCGTTCAGGTCATTATAAATGGTCATCAGGGGTTCCAATTCAATCATTGCCCCTACTGCGGGTAAATCGGTGCCGAAACGCGCCAACAGATTGTCATACCGCCCCCCGCTTGCCACTTTATAGCCGCTTCCCCGGGCGAACAGTTCGAAGGTCACGCCCGTGTAATAATCCATGGCGCGCACTTCGCCCAAATCCAGCGTAATCCGTTCGGCAACCCCATACCCCTGTAATAATTCATAGACTTCGCGTAAACGCTCAATCGCGGAACGGGCATGTTCATTCGGGGCAAGCGTGAATGCCTGCTCCAACACTTCCCCGCCGCCCCACAAATCGGGCAGGGCGGCAAAGACCTCTCGTATCGGCGTAGAGACCTTACTTTCATCCAGCGTCTGCAACAGGATATGGCGATTTTTGCGGTCAATGGCGCGTAATACGGCTTCCCGTTCTACCTCATTCAACTTGGTTTCCGCAAAGGTGGCGCGGATAAAACCCATATGTCCCAAATTCACCTGAAATTCGGTCAACCCGGCGGATTCAATCGCCGCGATGAGTAGGGCAATTACTTCGGCATCTGCCATAGCGGAGCCATCCCCGATGAGCTCCCAGCCACCCTGCCATATCTGGCGGGATTGACTTCCGTTCCCTTTGGTGAATCGAAAAACGGGCGCGACATAGCTCATGCGGTGGGGGGTAGGCTGGTCAAACAGTTTCGCCGCCACCAATCGGGCAATGGGTACGGTTAAATCAGGGCGTAGTGCCAGTAAATGCCCATCGGGGTCTACCACACGATAGATTTCCGCCGCAAAATCGCTATCAAACGCCCGCATCACCGTTTCAAAATATTCAAAGGTGGGCGGGTAGACCTCGTGATAGCCCCAACAATCCAGCAAGCGGAGCAGGGTGGCGCGAAGGGTTGTAAATTGGCGGGCGGGCGCACCAAAAATATCCCGCACCCCCGGCGGCAAGAGGCGGGGCAGGCGTTGGG
>CBKYSX010000229.1:0-6522 GCA_966690745.1 uncultured Ardenticatenales bacterium | reverse complement strand
ATTTACAATCCGCCCGTGCGCTCTGCGACGAAAACGGTATTGCGTTCCATTGTGATGGGGCGCGTATGTGGAATGCGGCAGTCGCCGCAGAGGTCAGCCCCGCAGAAATGGCGAAGCCCTTTGATACGCTCTCGGTCTGTTTGTCTAAAGGATTAGCCGCGCCGGTGGGGTCGGTAGTGGTAGGGAGCAAGCCTTTTATCCAAGATGCGCGGCGGGCGCGTAAATTGGTCGGGGGTGGAATGCGGCAGGCGGGCATCATCGCGGCGGCTGGCTTGGTCGCTCTCACCGAAATGCAAGAACGTCTGGCGGACGACCATGCCAACGCCAAACTTTTCGCGGAAGGGGTTGCAACTCTCGGTTACCACGTCACCCACGAAGTCGAAACCAACATCGTTATCTTTGAACAACCCACCGCCGACCTCACTCCTGCCGAACGTTCTCGCCGTTGGGAAGCCGAAGGACTACGGATGTTGCCCATCGGCGGACAACGTTTCCGCGCCGTCACCCACTACGGCATCGAAGAAACCGATATCCGTGAAGCCCTCCACATCATGGAACGGGTGGGGTAAAATCAGAAACGAGATTGGAGAGTGGAGAGTGGAGAGTGGAGGAACGACAAACTTGCAAGCACATATATCTAGCCCCTCTTGTACTGATAGTGAAGGATAGTGCGGAAGGATGAACCTACTCCCCCTCTTGGGAGGGGGGAAGGGGGGTGGGTTGCCGTTTCCTCTGCTCCAATTTCTTTTGTCAATACGCCGCGGCTTTAGCCCGTGGAAACGGGGAATATGTTCACAATCAAGGCTCCTCACGTTCCAACACATAAATAATAAAAATAAGCACCCCCACCAACCCCACCCCGTACCCGTACAAAATCCAATCCCCCACTACCTTCGCCCATGCCTGCATCACCGGAATTCCAAAAATCAGGGGCAACGCCACAAACGCGAAACAACCCGCCCGTTCCGCAAGTCCGGGTGGGTCATCATACGGGCGGCGGGGTCGTAAATCGCGTTTCACTTGATTAGATTAGAGGGGTTGATAAATTCCCAGTGGGAATTTATCAACCCCTCTCCAAACCTCACTCAAAATACCGCGCCAACTTCGGGTTAATGCTCTCCCACATCGGCAACAACACCTGTGCGCCCATATCGGTAATAAAATCCTGCGTGTCGCCGCGCTCAATCGCAACCCGATGAACTTCCGAACGGAGCAGAATCAACGTCAGAGCGGGCCATTCGGTTTGCGGAATATCTGTCTCCAACGCCCCAAATGCCGCACTAAATATCGCCGGATACTTGCCCCATGTGGATGGATTTAGCAATTGGCGTTGAATCGCCGCAATAATCTCCTGCTGACGGCGACCCCGGTCAAAATCGCTGGTCGAATAACGGGAACGGGCGTAGATCAACGCCGTTTCCCCATCCATTACTTGCTCCCCGGCAGGAATATCAATCGTCATCACCCCGTAATCTTCCGTCGGGTAATTTTCGTCGTGTAATGGTTCCGGCACGTTTATCGGAACACCCCCCATCGCATCAATAATCGCCACAAACCCGTCAAAATTCAATTTGACATAATAAGTTAGAGGAACCCCAAAATTCGAAGCAACCGTTTCTTTGGCAAGGCTGGCTCCCCCGAAAAAATGCGCCGTATTAATGCGGTTAGAAGAGCCATCGGGTAGAGTAATCCACAAATCACGCGGAATGGACATCACCGCCACTTCGCGCTGTTGCGGGTTAAACCCCGTCAGAATCATCGTATCGGAACGGAATGGCGGCTCTTCCCCCGCCCGTTCATCAATCCCTAACACCAGCACGTTCACCGCACCCCGTTGCTCGATTTGCCGCCAGTAGAACGAATAGCCAAACCACCCCGCAATCACTGCCAATAGCAAAATACCTACCAGCAACCCTAAACATCCGATACACCCGTTGGCAGTACCCACCCGTCGGGCGCGTTTAGGCGGTGGTGTTTGTTTCGGCGCAATATCACCCTGATAAGTGCGTTTGCCCCCATCAAAGGTGCGGGGTGGCTCTTGGGGTATTTCACTGCGGGGGGCAGGGCGTACCTCCCGCACCTCCTCATTATACTTTTCCCGTTCACGGCGGGCGCGGTCTGCATCCCGCTTCTTTTTCCATTGGTCAAAATCGCTCATAAGGGGTTATGTGTAACTACGGATGGATGATAAAAGGTGGTAGGTAATCGTGATGGGGCGCGAAACCGAGTTTCTGCCGTTGAAAACTCGGTTTCTTTCTTACATCGCTTACCCTATTTATTTTAGGAAACGGAGCAATGGGTAAGAAGGAAGTTGGAATTTTCAAATTGGTTTGCCCTCTATTTACGAGAAACAAGCGATTCCACCGTCCCGAACCGATCCAAAATCATCCCCCAGAATCGGGTTTCGCGCCCCGCCATTCGCAACACCCGCGCCCCAATACGCTCCAAATCATCCCCGGCACGCAAACGGGCGGCAATCGCCAGCCACTCATCGGCAATCTCATTCAACAGCGTACGCGGTGCATCTAATCCATTATAATAGCGGGAGGCTTCGTCTAAGAAGAGGGTGTAGGCGCGGCGGTACAACCCATCCGTTTGTTCAATCAAATCGGCGGCGGCGGTCACACTGCGTTCCCATCCCTCACTGCTCTGCCAGAAGGGAAGTTCTTCCCCCCATTTTTCAATCGCGTCTACACCATGCCAATCACCTGTGCAAACCATCACCCCGTACGCATTCCCCGCCAACGCCTCCGCAATCGCCCGGTCGGAAGCCATCTTCAGCCGTTCCGCCACCTTGTCCCCAAAGGCAAGCGGTACAACATGAACCAAATGCGGCGGAATTTGCTCCATTTGGCGGCGATAATAAAGATTCAACCCCTCACCCAGCCCCAAGGCGAGCGCGGGGGAAATCTCGTATTGAGTGGCAAGCGCAACCGCTTGCGGCGGAAAAATCATGGGTTGCATGGGAAAGACAATACGTAGAAAGCAGGACGCGGGACGCAGAAACGACAACATAACCACAAAGAACACAGAGTTCACAGAGAAAGAAAAAATGGAAATAGCGAAAGTCTGTTGTAGAGTGTTGTTTCTCCGCTCTCCCTTCTCATCTCTTCGCTCTCATTTTACATAAGGAGTATAGATGTTGAAACTTGATCACATTGTCGTCAAAGTACGCGATTTGGAATGGGCAATCTCGGAATATCAAGCGCAGGGTTTCACTGTGACGCAGGGCGGGGAACACCCGATGTTCGGCTCCGTCAATGCCTTGGTCCCCTTTGAAGATGACACCTATATCGAACTGATTGCCTTCCCCCGCGACATGCACCCTGATGCGACCCGTAGTGCTCCGGGGCGGCGTGTGGCGGAATGGCGGCAACGTCCCTATGGACCGATAGATTGGGCGTTGGTTCCCGATGATATAAACGCAGAAATTGCCCGTCTGCGGGCGGCGGGGCAAACATGGGATGACCCTGTGCCGGGGCAACGGCTACGCACCGATGGTCAACTGGTCCAATGGTGGTTTGGTACGCCCGACCCCTTCCTCTTGCCCTTCCTCTGCGCCGATGTCACCCCCCGCGACCTCCGCGTACCCCCAGGCGCGGCACGACAACACCAAAATGGGGCGGTAGGGGTTTACGAAGTTTTAGTAAACACCCATCACCTGTTGTCATCCCTACAACAATTCAAACAACTCTTTAGAGAAGAAGATGGATTCTACGGGGCGGGTACTGTTAAACCTGAAGAGAGCAGTACAACACTTACAGACCACAGGTGGACGCTGGAACTCACGACTCAAGAGTGGATTGAAGGACTGCAAGATGTCTTTATCGCAGGATTTGGAGAGTTACCCGTCCTGCCTGAAGAAGAAAAAGGAACATAGATCATCGCACGAAAGATATAAGTGGCTTGATAGCAACGATATGAATTTGCCGACACACTCGGACAAATTCATCATTCCTGCGTCCTGACGACGGGCGGGTCAACGGGTGCATTTCGGAAGGTTGCGGTAAGCCTGACCCGCCCCTACCCTTAAACCCCGTGCGCCCTTGCTTCTTTGCGCCCCTGCGTTATTCTGCTTTCCGCCACCTCTACCCTCTCCTTTCTCCTCTCCCTGCCCCGTACCTTTCGGGGATGCGAAAGCCGTTCGCACATCGCTATACTTTTGACGAGCGACCCTCAAATATGCTACCTTTAGGTGCATGTGTCCCCAGATATGGCAGAGATGCCATCCGGGGGGTTGTGCGAATGTAAGGTCGTCCTCCCGCATGGCAGTCGCTGTCGGGGAATGTATCGGGGTTCGGTGTGGGTCGCATCGAAACAGTACAATTCCTCTGGCGGAACATGCAGGTCGCCCGTGACAGCCTTTGTTGCGGTGCAAGGCTCTAGGAGGACTGAATGACGACGCAAGGCACATCCTGGCAAAGCGGTGCAGAATTTTTGGAGGCGATCAGCCGCGCTCATGAAGAGCAAGTTTATCGCGACCAACATTGGGAAGGCACCTTTGCCGATTACCTCGATATTGTGCGACAAAATCCCCTGGTGGCACGGAGTGCCTTCCAACGGATTTATGACATGGTGCTTTCGCATGGAAGCGAAGTCCGCACCCTCTATCGCCAACCCATTCCCCATTACTTTTTCTTCGATGACCCCATTGACCACGGCAAAGATGCCATTTACGGGTTGGATTCCCATCTGAACGAACTCGTAGATTTTTTCCATTCGGCGGCACACCGCTACGGCACGGAAAAACGGGTGCTATTGCTTCACGGTCCCGTCGGAAGCAGTAAATCCACCATCGCCCGCTTACTCAAGAAGGGGATTGAAGCCTATTCCCACATCCCCGAAGGGGCGATGTATACCTTCAGGTGGGTCGGATTGGACCCCGAAGATGATTTTGCCTGCCCGATGCACGAAGAGCCGTTACATCTTTTACCCCACGATGTTCGGGCGGATTTTGTCGGCTCCCTCAATGCCAACTTTAATTACAGTTACGACATCATCGTGGAAGGGGACCTCTGCCCCGCCTGCCGCTACGTCTACAACCGTTTGCTCAAAAAGTATGATGGCAACGTGGCAAAGGTGCTGGAACATGTGCGTGTCACGCGCCTTGTCTTAAGCGAAAAAGACCGTATCGGAATCGGCACCTTCCAACCTAAAGACGAAAAAAATCAGGACAGCACCGAACTGACCGGCGACATCAACTACCGCAAAATCGCGGAATACGGGTCGGATAGTGACCCCCGCGCCTTCAACTTTGATGGCGAATTTAATATCGCCAACCGGGGCATATTGGAATTTGTCGAGGTGCTGAAATTGGATGTCGCCTTCCTCTATGACCTGTTGGGCGCAAGCCAGGAACACAAAATCAAGCCCAAAAAATTCGCCCAGACCGATATTGACGAGGTGTTGTTGGGGCATAGCAACGAGCCAGAATATCGCAAATTGCAGGCAAACGAGTACATGGAAGCCCTGCGGGACCGTACCGTAAAAATTGATGTCCCCTACATCACCCGTCTGGGTGACGAAATCAAAATCTACGAAAAGGATTTCGCGCAGGACAAAATTCGCGGCAAACACATTGCGCCCCATGTCATCGAAATCGCCTCCATGTGGGCAGTGCTGACCCGTCTGGAAGAGCCGAAACATGCCGGGCTGACCCTGCTCCAAAAAATGCGCCTCTATGATGGCAGAACCCTGCGCGGTTTTACCGAAGACAACGTGCGCGAACTGCGCGTGTCGGCGGCGCGGGAAGGCATGGAAGGCATCAGCCCCCGTTATATTCAGGACAAAATCAGCAACGCACTGGTCAACGCGCCCCGCTACCGCCCCAGCACTTCCGATTCACGCTATCCTGATGGCTGTGTCAACCCCTTCATGGTGTTGGCGGAATTAGAATCAGGCCTGCGCCACCATTCTCTGATTTCCAGCGAAGACCAACGCCAACGTTTCCGCGAACTGTTGGCGGCAGTGCGCGAGGAATACAACGACCTTGTGAAAAACGAGGTGCAACGGGCAATTACGGCGGACGAAGCGGCAATTCAACGGTTGTGCGGCAATTACATTGACAATGTGAAAGCATATACCCAACGGGAACGGGTTCGCAACCGCTTCACCGGGCAAGAGGAACCACCCGACGAACGGCTGATGCGGTCCATTGAAGAAAAAATTGACATCCCCGAAGGGCGCAAAGACGACTTCCGCCGCGAAGTGATGAACTACATCGCCGCCCTCGCCCTGGAAGGCAAGGTCTTCGATTACACCTCCAATCCTCGCCTGCAACGGGCATTGGAACTGAAACTCTTTGAAGACCAAAAGGACAGCATCAAACTCACCAGCCTTGTCACCAGCGTGATTGACCGTGAAACGCAGGAAAAAATTGACGTGGTGAAGGGTCGGCTCATTCATAACTACGGTTACTGCGAAATCTGCGCCACCGATGTCCTCAACTACGTTGCAAGCATCTTCGCCCGCGGGGATGCCCGCTAAATTTGTTTTCGGGGTTTTGCGGCGGACATTCGTCCG
>CBKYSX010000228.1:0-6556 GCA_966690745.1 uncultured Ardenticatenales bacterium | reverse complement strand
GCTGGGGGGATGGGTCAGTAATGCCCTCTTTGCCAGCCGCACCATCGCCCTGTGGACGATGGTCGCCCTCGCCGCCGAATGGCATTTGGTATGGGCAGGGGTCAGCGGTATGGAAATTCCGCTCTATATTGCACTTGCCTTGACGTTCATGGGGTTGTATTTAAGCGGTGCGGGCAGATTATGGCTATGGGGAATCATCGGCGGACTTTTGACCTTGACCCGCCCGGAAGGGATATGGTTGGTGGGGTTGGTGGGATTGGCATGGATATGGGAACAGCGTCAACACCCTATGCGGTGGATACAGGGTGGCGCACAGATGGGCATCGGGTGGTTAATTGTGGTAGCCCCCTTCCTCTATTTCAACTACAGCCTATCCGGGCAGTTCTTTCCCACCACCTTTTACGCCAAACAACAGGAATATGCGATTTTGCTGGCAGACCCCATCTGGCAACGGATATGGAATGTGTTGGTGCAACCGTGGTTGGGCGGACAAACCTTTTTATTGCTGGCATTGCCCTTTCTGGGGTGGCGGCACTTAACTTTGCGCCAATGGATTCCATTGATTTGGGCTATCGGGTTGGTTTTGGTTTACGCTTTGCGTCTGCCCGTAACCTATCAGCACGGACGCTATTTAATGCCGATTATCCCGATTTTAGTGATTTACGGAATTGCCGCCGCCCATGCCCTGCTAAATCGTATGCCACGCCTGTTGGTCCGTCCGATTGCCATTAGCCTTATCGCCGCATTCGGGGCGTTTCTGTTATTGGGAGCCAGCAGTTACGCGGAGGATGTATCCATTATTGAATGTGAAATGGGGGGTGCGGCGGCTTGGATTACCACCCATGTGGAACCGGATGCCCTTCTTGCCATCCATGATATTGGCAA
Organism: uncultured Ardenticatenales bacterium; assembly: GCA_966690745.1. GTDB lineage: Bacteria > Chloroflexota > Anaerolineae > Ardenticatenales > Ardenticatenaceae > CBKYSX01. The sequence continues at coordinate 5,671 of CBKYSX010000228.1, read as the reverse complement.
AGTTGGCTATGAAACCCCTAATCCTCTATTAGATTATGCCGGGTTAATTTCCCCTGAAACCATCCCTATTCTGCGGGATGAAAGCGCACTGCTGGAATTGGCGATGGAGCGCGATGCCAAGTATCTTGTGACATTTGCCGATTGGTACCCTACAATGGTGGAAGATCATCGCTTAGTACCTCGCTTCAACACCGATTGCCCGGTTACGGCACAGGCAGGGCAAGCACCGATGACGATTTACTCCATCCAACCATAAGAAATCAGCACAATGTAGTACCTATCACATAGCTCAATAGTCCCCACTTAGTCTATACGGGAGGTACTATAGCGAAGTAGTCTGTAGTTGACGTATACGTTCAGACCGTGTTATACTCCCAAAGAGAGTAGTACTCTCATCCCCTATTCTCTCGAGATTGTATGTTTTGTTTGGTCGCGGAACGCCCAACACCATGTAAAACAGGTGTCTCCTTTTATATACATGGGTGGGGCATGGATGGGAGAACTTTGCATTTATTGATACACACCAATGTGTGTAGGTGTCTGCTTCCCCGTTGGACACCCTAGATACTCAAAGAGGTGGGAATCGTGGAACAAATTCGTGTTATCCTCGTAGATGACCATCCGGTATTCAGACATGGATTGTTGCGGGTCTTCACGATGGCTCCTGACATTAAAGTAATTGGGGAGCTCTCGGATGGTAAAGATGTGATGGAGACCTGTCGGCAAATGATGCCTGATGTGATTGTGATGGACGTAAACCTACCAACCCAGAATGGTTTATTGGTTACAAGAGAAGTTAAAGCCCAACTCCCTTCGATCAACATTGTTATTTTGACCGCTTACCACGACGAAGAACAGCTTTTCCACGCCATTCGCTCCGGTGCTTCCGCTTATTATTCCAAAGACGTAGACCCCAATTTGCTTCTTAACGGCATTCGTGAATGTCATCGCGGTAATTACGTGATTAACGAAGAAACGATGTCCGAAGCAAAAATGGCGGCATGGCTCTTGCGGCAATTTGAAGAACGTGCCCCCACCGGCGAAAGCAGTGAAGATATGTTCGTGCCGTTGTCGGTGCGTGAAATGGAAATTCTAAACTTTATTACTAAAGGATATTCCAACAAAGAAGTTGCCTACCATTTGGGCATCAGTCGCCAGACGGTCAAAAACCATATGACCAGCATTTTGCGGAAATTGGATGTGAATGACCGTACCCAAGCCGCCGTGTACGCCCTCCGTCACGGATGGATTCGCTTACAAGATACCAAATACGACCGCTAAACCCCCGCGACCCATGCGAACTGATACCGATTTTCTCTCGCGCCTTCGTACCTATGTGGATGAATTCCACCACGAATTGGAGCGCACCCAAACCGAATTGCGGGAAATTGACCTGAACATTCGTCAAAGTTCGGCGGAAGTAGAACGGCTTTCCCAGCGCAACGCCCAAATGCGAAGTCAGGTCGCACGGATGGAAAGCGACATTGACAACTTCGCCCGCAACGAAATCCGCTCCACCTATACGGCGGAACGGGAATCCCAACTGCGCCTCTTTATGATGCGTTCGCAGGTGGAAAATTTACAGGGCAAACAACGCCAACTGGAAAAATATGCCCATGAATTGGGGCGGATGTTAGAACTGGCACAAATGTTACCCACCACAGATGGCGGGGAAAATAACGGTATGGTGGATAGCACCCCTGCCGGTGCGCCCGTTATGGCACGGATTATTGAAGCGCAAGAAAATGAGCGGTTGATGTTGGCGCGGAATATGCACGATGGACCTGCCCAATCGTTGACCAATCTTGTGCTACAGGCAGAAATCTGCGAACGGTTGTTTGATAATGACGCGCCCCGCGCCCGTCAGGAATTGGGCAACCTCCGTACCTCCGCCAACAGCACCTTCCAAAAAGTCCGCGATTTCATCTTTGAACTGCGCCCGATGATGTTGGACGATTTGGGACTGGCTCCTACCCTACGCCGCTACATTGACACCTTTGAAGAGAAAAATCGGGTCGGGGTTCACTTTGCACTGACGGGGCAGGAACGCCGTCTTACCCCGGCATTGGAAATTACAATTTTCCGTGCGGTTCAGGAATTGCTGAACAATGCCGTCCGCCACGCCCATGCGTCCCATGTTCAGGTCAGTTTAGACCTTGCTTCCGATATGATTACAACTGTCATTGAGGATAACGGCAGTGGGTTTGACCCGAACGAAGTATTGACCGGGGGCCGCAAATCCCAAACTGCCGTAGGGCTTGCGGCTCTGCGCGAACGGATTGAGATGTTGGAAGGCGAAATTATTTTTGACAGCTCAATGGGGCGTGGTACACGGGTCACCATTCAAATGCCCGATATTCCCGGCTAATATCGGAATAGACGAGTTTTTCTTCGACAAGAAAAGAGGCTACGGAACCAACTCCGTAGCCTCTTTTGTTTATGGTTTAGACCTTCGTAGGTGCGAAGGGAAAGGGGAAAATAATTCTATATGAGAATTATTTTCCCCTTTCTGCGTTGGTATCAGGGTCCGCGACGGATAATCGGCAGGAAAATCACCGGGTCGCCGCCATTCCACGGGGTACGGGTAATGGTGGGAGTACGGGTCACGGCTCCGCCGGTCGGGGTGAGCGTGGGCGGACCATTGCCCGGAGTCGTGGTAATGCTCGGAGTCAGGCTGGGTGTAGGCGTATTCGTTGGTGATGGCGTGTTGGTCGGTGTTCCTGTATTGGTAGGAGTATGGGTCGGTGTTGGTGTGGCATCATCTTCCAGATAGGTTCGCACAAAGACATCGCGTTGGGCGTTCGTATCATCCGGCACCAAGTTCGTCCCTTCCGACCAGAAGGCTATCCGCTGTCCATCGTTGGAGGGTACCCCTTCACGGCTGGCTCCATCACTTTCCCCCCCTCCTTCGGGCAAGCTGACCACGTTTAGTTGCCCATTAGACCGTTGATAACGGTAAATATCCGGGGTAAAGTTGGTATCACTTGGCACAAATTCCGAGCCGGTGGTGAAGAAAATCCAGTTGCCATCGCTGGAAATATTCGCTTCGGTACTGGCGAAAGTGCCTTCCGACCCACCCTGCCCTTTGCTGACCCGAATCGTGGTGGAGGCAGTGCGATCCCGCATAAAAACATCCGCCACAAAGTTACCATCGGGTAATTGGGCATCAAGGTTATCCGCTTGCGATTCAAAGACCACATACCGCCCGTCATTGGAAATCACCGGGGCGTTACTGGCGTTGTCACCCAACTCACCCGCAGTGTTGCGGCTTACCAACGTTGTGGTGTTATTGGTCAAGTCGCGCACGAAAATATCCGCACAGCTAAAAACCCCACAAAAATCGTTGATGTCGCCTGATACAAGGTTGTTCGCCACCGAGCCAAAAACAGCGAAGTTGCCATTGGGGGTGATGAACGGGTCAAGGCTTCGCCCGTTGGGAACGGCGGTAGAAGGAGCACTCGGAACGCTAATACGCGTAGTGGTATTGGATGAACGAACGTACAAGAAAATATCTTGATAGGGGTTGGCATCGTTGGTAATCAGGTTGGTGGCACCAGAGGCATAGACGATGCGGTCTGCGTTGTTCGACACCGAGGGCGTGACACTATCGCCACCGGTGGCTTGTCCCCCACCTGACGCAACACTAATGCGGGTCGTGGCTCCGGTCTGGCGGTCGTGCATAAAAATGTCACTGACATCGTTGGTATCGTTCGCCACAAGGTTGGTGGCTTTGGATTCAAAAACAATATAGCGTCCATCCGGGGAGATAACGGGATTCAAACTATCCCCACCCGTTGCCTCAGTGCCACCTGTGGCGACACTGACACGAAGCGTGGTCTGGAAAGGACGATCATGCAAGAAAATATCAACCAAGCCGTTGGTATCATTGGCAACGAGATCGTCCGCCGCCGAGGCAAAAACCACATAGCGTCCATCCCCGGAAATCGAAGGGTCTTCACTGTAATTATTGCCGACAAACCCATCGGGGTTCATGCTGATTAAACGGGTATAGGGAGGCGGTTGCGCCCCTTGTGTTAACGGTATCCATAACGTTGTCAGGAACAGCAACACCAGCGTTGATGCAATTCCCAGCTTCCATAAGCGCATAAGGTCCTCAAGTACGAAGCGAAATGATGAATGAATCCACTTCGTCAACAATTGGCTATGATGGTATTAGCATACAAGGAAGCAACCCCCGCGAACACCCGCCTATCTTCCTATCTTTTGGTTGAAAAATTGGGTGTTTACCTTTGGAAGAGTATGAACTCAAAAAAAGCGGTTCGGCACGATGCCGAACCGCTTCTTGGAAGTGGGAAGTAAGGATTGGAAGGATGGACTATTCCCGTGATTCTACCTGATCAGGCTGGGGTGGGAACCATTCTGGGCGGAAGGAAACGCTGATGTTCCGTCCACCGACATTAATGGAATCGCCGATAATGGTTCCGGCAATCTGGCGCGTCCCGGTCGTCGCATCATTAAAGACGTTAATGCGACCATTCGGGGCAAGCACCGCACCATTAATGGCGTAGTTCGTTGCTTGAATATCAATTGCTGGGGTAGTACACACATCCCCGCCACCCTGCGTAAAATCACGGTTGGAATATAACGCCGCCACCTGTACAAACTGGGCAAGCAGTTGGTTATAAGGGGTTGTACGTTTGTCGTAATAACCTTGCATTATCAATTGGGTACCGGGAGTCACCTGAATGGACCCGGTTGCCATAATCGTCGCCCCCATTGAAAGTCCCCCGTTCGTCCCATTCGATTCCTGTGAGCGAATTCTGGGAATATCAATCAAGACGTTGCCATTGACAACAATTAATCCGGCAAGGCGATGTTGTACCAAAGCGGCACTCTGAATCGTGAGATTACCATTGATGAATGTCACGGGAGCAGGGGTCGTGGCAGGCATATTGACCGACCCGAGCGTGGTCTGTCCGGTGGTGCCGGGCCACGTATAATCCCCTTCAATCCGCAATCCGGTATACGGAGATTGTGTATGAGTGTTGGCAAAATCGTAGTAGGCGTTAAAACTTGGCAGAACCAACCCGGTGGATTGTGTAGGTTCTGCGCCGCTCGGGCACCCCACACAATTGGTGACGTAGGTTACTTGTCCCGTCCCTGCCGCGTAGGTAGCCCCACCCCCCATCGAGAAGGTCGCATTGGAGTGAGCATTCCCGTAGAGGTTGTTAATCCCCTGAAAATTCACTGCGGGGTTGCCGCTACTGTTACATCCTTGTGAGCTCAACGCGAACATAGACCAACGGGAGCCATCGCTGGCGCGGGCACCGGGTTGGGCAATCGCAGTCCCTTCGGACGAAACATTCATCTCGTTCCATCCAATAACCCCCGCAAAGTAGGTATCTACGGGGATGGTAATCACCACCCGAACCCCCCATGAATTGGAGAGGATGTCCATATCAGTACAGGTAGCCACCGGACAGTCCGTAAACACTGCGCCTTCATCATCGGTATAAAAGCCGACGACATTATCATTGATGGTGTTTCCCGGAGAGCCATCCGTATCGGGAACTCCATGGAGCTCGGCGGTTTCATTGATGCGTTCTTGCATCAAATCCCGCCGACTGGTAGGGGCAAGGGTACGCCACGTTCCAACCAACGACAACGCGCCGCGCACGGACGCGCCGTCAGCCGCATTTTGGGCAATCCG
>CBKYSX010000227.1:0-6566 GCA_966690745.1 uncultured Ardenticatenales bacterium | reverse complement strand
TGGCGGGGGAGTCAGTCCGGAGGTGGTTTGGCGGCAGGCAATCAATAGAAGACAAACAATGCAAAGAAATAGATAGGAGGGTTGAACGGGGCGGGTGAGATGTGGCAACATTGGTTATCCCCTTTGTAATTTTACGTGACACCTTTACTATACTTTGCCTGTTTTCGCACCAATAGTGCCAAATGTCAAAAGGAGTAATTCAATGGATACCTCTAATTTAGCAAGCCAACACGCGTCTGAATTTCTATTCGCACTCGGTAAAGTTAGCCGCAGATTGATGGATCAGGCAATTATGTTACGGCACAATTCGTTAGTGCAAGGGGTTATTACAGATTGGCGACCCCAAGTATATAGCAACAAACAAGGATGCATCGTTGAGGGTTACGTTGATACTGAGTTAAAAGACGGTTCCAATATTACATGGCATATTGAACTTTACTGGCAAGATAATCAGTGGCTACTTGAATATTTTATTACAGGTATTCCTAATATACCCCCTTATAGTCAACAAAGGCTCCATGCTTTTCCTGATCTTATCTCTATCTCTCTTTCGGATTGTATTCGACATCTCCATGAAGCCATTGACTTATTGTTTACACAGTCACTTGAAGCCATGATTGACCTCAACATTTAAATCATTTATCACTCGCCTTCCTCCGTTGGCGGGTGGGGTCCAACTGCATCCCGATGCCAATCCCCAGCCCAACACCCAACGTGCCACCAAAAATCAGCCACGACCAATCCCCGGCAAAATACCAGACAAAAAAGAAACCGACCAGCAGACCCAACACCACACCGATAACAATACCCTGCACCATGTACCGATTCATGTGTAATCCTCAATAGTAGAGAAATGAGAAACGAGAAAGGTTGTTGCCGTTTCTCTGCTCTTCTTTCTCTACTCTCTAATCTTATTCTGCCCGTATCGCCCGCGCCATTTGAATACGACTCATCCGGTAGGCGGGGTATAACCCTGCTAACAACGCGGCAATAAGCGCGACCAAAAACGCCTGCCCGAAATCCCATGGGGCAAGTTGCAATTGAAGCGTCCAGCCAAAAGAGCGCACGTTAATTACGTAAATCAGGACAAGGGATAATGCCAAACCGCAGGGCATTGCCCACAACCCTGCGGTTCCACCCATCAGCCCCGTTTCCAACATCGTCAGCCTCCATAATTGCCCTTGCGTCATCCCTATTGCCCGCAGAGTCCCTAAATCCCGCGCCCGTTCTAATTGCAACGCCATCAACGCCGCCAACACACCGATAAAGGCGACAATCGTGGCGAGTAGTTGTAACGCCCCGGTAATCGCAAAGGCGCGTTCAAAGACATCCAACACGCCCGCCCGTAAGCCAACATTGGAGCGAATGAGCAGGGTTTGTTGCCCCGCAAACATCGTGCGTAGTTCTTCAACAAGCGTATCTACGTTTATGCCAGGTTCGGCATAGGCAACCACCGATGAAATATAGGGATCGTCATAGAGAGTGCGGTAATGGTTGTCCGATAATAAAATAGAACCGCGATCGGACGAATAATCGTAGTAGACTGCCAGAACAGGAAGCGATACCTCGCCTTGGTCCGTTAACAGGGTTACGCTATCCCCTTGTTCAATATTATGGCGGAAGGCGAACGGTTCCGTAACAAAAATAGCCCCCTCGTTAAGCACCTGTTGCCACGCCGCTTCAATATCGCCCCCGATTACCCACTTAAAGGGTCGGTCCCGTCCGTTATCATCTTCGGTGACGGCAATAAGCTGAATCGTGCCGAGGTCAGGGGAATAGACATCTACATCCCGAATGGTGGCAATCCGCGCTATACCGGGAGCTGTTGCGATTTGGTTCGCCACGATGGGGTCAAGGGGGGCATCAGTACGATTGGCGGAGACACCCGGCGGCGAGATGTAAATATCCGCTTGCAAAGAGGCATCCAACCATTGCACCACTGTCTGGCGGAAGGAGCCAATCATCACGCTAACCCCGACAATGACACTTACCGCCACGGTCAGGGCGGCAATCGCAACTGAAGTGCGGCTAAGGGCGCGGGTAATATCGCGGGGGGCAATGCGCCCCAATAATCCCACCCGATTCAATAGAGGTTGTAACGCTCTCATTACGCCAATAGTGATGAGCGGAGTGAAGAGGGCAAAGGCAATGACAATGGCAAACAATCCTGCAAATGAAAGCACAATCGAGCGGGTTGAAACCCACAATAACAGTAAGCCTATGCCGCCTAACGCAAGGGAAGTTGCCGCAAGATAAGGTAATAACCCTGTTACTTTGGCTTCTAATGAGGAACGACGTAAAGCAGTGATAGGCGGAATCGTGGCGGCTTCCCACGCCGGGGCAAATGCCGCCAGTAGTGCCGAACCGATACCCAACGCCAGCCCTTTAATAATGTTTTCAGGGATAATCGTGACCCCTTCAACATTGACCGTAAAGTACAAATCGTTGATGGTTTGGGTAATAAGGCGGACTGCGCCCCGCCCTAAAAAAATTCCTAAACCCACGCCCAGCAATGCACCAATCATTCCCAGTAGAAATGCCTCGCTCAAAATTAAACCAAATATTTCTCGTTGTGTCACGCCCAATGCCCGCAACGTCCCCAGTACCGGACGGCGTTGCACCACACTAAACATGACTGTGTTGTAAATTAGAAACATCCCCACAACTAATGCTAAGAGGGACAACGCACTGAGGTTTAATTCAAAAGCGCGGGATAATTGTTCAACCGTCGAGGTACGGGCGGCGGGACGTTCCAGCCGTACTCCCATCGGCAATACCTCTGCAATTGCTTCGATTTGCGCCTCACCCTCTGCCCCTTCAGGCAAAATCAGGTCAATGGTAGTCAGGGTGGTGGGTTGCCCCAGAAGTTCTTGTGCCGTAGAAATATCCGCAATTAAGAGGGAATCAAGAGCGCGGCGGCTGAGGTCATCGGTGGGGGAAAGCAACCCCACTATAGTAACCGTAGCAGTTTCCGCACCAATACTCAGGGTCAGCGTTTCGCCTGTCGTCACGCCGTAGGTTTCCGCTACGACTTCCGAAAGGAGAAGGGTGTTAGGTTGAGTAAGAAATCCGGTAAGTTCTTCCACGCCCAAGGGACGGTTGGAAGTGCCTGAGAGGTAAGACCGGAAAGGTGCATCAGAAAAGGGGTCAATTCCCAATAAGCGCATTGGACGTTCGCCCAATGCAGGGACAATCACATATCCACTAACGGTGGGAGCAACCGTTTGTAGCCCTACTTCCCGCCGCAAACGGCTATAGATTTCGGTAGGAACTCCTGCCGGACCGCCAATAATCTGATGGGTCGCTTTCCCGGCAATCGTTTCCGTAGAGAGGGTAAAGGCGCGGCTGGCGGAGCCATTGGCAAGGTCAATCGCAATCACAACGGCGACCCCCAAAGCAATCCCCAGAATTACCAACAGGCTTTGCAAAGGTCGGCGGAGCAAATAGCGTTGTCCGAGGCGGAAAAGGGATGGAGACATGGGAGAGTGGAGAATGGAGAGTGGAGAAACGTCGTTTCTTAACTCTCCGCTCTTAAATCGGTTCTAATCGTAGATGCTTATCTTCAACCACATGCCCTTCGGTGACGCGGAAGACGGCATCGGCGTGGGGAATAATTTCAAGCGAGTGGGTCGCCATAATCAGGGTTTTGTTGCTCTCGCGCACCAACGATAACAAAATCTCTAACACTGCTTCGCCGTTTTCTTCGTCAAGGTTACCGGTGGGTTCGTCCGCAAGAATCAGCTGAGGGTTGTGCGCCAATGCCCGTGCAATCGCGACCCGTTGTTGTTCGCCGCCGGATAAGCGGTCAGGATAGTCACGAAAGCGATGTGCCAACCCGACCCGTTCCAACCACGTCTGTGCTTCAGCGCGGGCGACACTTTCTTTCATACCGCTTAGTTCTAATACCAGCGAAACGTTTTCCCATGCGGTGAGCGTCGGAATCAGATTAAAAAATTGAAAAACAAAGCCAATCATTTTACGCCGTAATAGGGTCCGTTCCTGTTCCCGCATCGCCGTCACATTTTGCTCCCCTATCCAAATTGTCCCTTGCGATACCACATCAATGCCGGAAATTAAATTCAATAGCGTAGATTTACCGCTCCCGCTTCGCCCTAATAAGGCGGTAAACTTGCCTCCCGCAAAGGTGGCATTTACATCTTTTAGTACCGCCCGATGACTGGCACTTCCATCGTAGATTTTAGTCAGCTGTTCAATCCGAACCGTTGGCGCATTCATAAGAAGGTTTCTCTATTATCCCATTGCTTTAGTGACTACACGAATTCAATGGTGATTGTGAAAATTGTAGCATATCAACCACCAAAAAGCGCGTGAGAATTGTCACCAGGTTCCAAAATAGGTATTTATGCTCTCTTCTCTCTGCTCTCGTTCCGTGTATACTATCGGGGATTGTGTGTAGGGTTCAATATGTGAATAGTGACCAGTGAAAAGTGACAAGTGAACGACAGATACAACGAACCAGTACTGTTCACGGTCATCACTTCTTTTCACTTATCACTATTCACTTTAATAGCTCTACCTTCTTAATACTCGGGAGAATCTATGCCATCGCGTCTTGATTATGCACGGTTACTGGCGGAATTGGATGACCGCCTTACCGATGCCAACGGACAAGCCATCCGCGACTGGTTGCAAACACGAAGCACATCCGAACGGGTGCGCCATGATGCGTTTGTCCCCACTTCTCTAACCGCCCTTGAAACGGCGACCTTCCCCCCTCTGCAAAGCGGCGATATTATTGCCTCCCCCATTCTGGCGCAGAGCGATCGTTTTCATATCCCCGCCCATTGTCAATTAGAATCGCCGGTGCAGGTGCTTGGCACTTTACATGTGGAACGGGATGTGCGGGCGGCAGAAACGTTAGCCGCCGAGCAATTTTTGGTCTGGCATGGCGGCACCCAAAGCGAAGTCCAAAACCTGGTTGCACCCCGCGTGAAAGTCGAAAGTCCGGCGGGGCGGGTACGGGGCGGTATCTGGTGTGATGCCCTTAGCCCCGATGCCAGTGGTGCTAATTTACCGCCCAAATTGCAGGTTGAAGGAATTGTCGTCGTAGACAAACCGGATAGTACCGTTATCATAGGGCATGAAGCCGTATTGGGCGGCTTGGTTGTGCAAGGAACAGTACGTACCGAGCATGGCGTAGCCGTTAGCCATCTGAGTGTGCGGGACGGGGTGCAATTGGGGCGCAACAATCGCATCGGATATGTTGAAGCGGCAACTGTTCAGGCAGAGCGTGACAGCCACCTGGGGGTGGTAGTCAGTCGGGGAACCGTGCAATTAGGGGCGGGATGTGTGGTAGATTCCCTCCGTGCCGAAGGGGATATTACCTTTGAGGGCGATGTAACCGTGACAGGGGATTTAATTGCATCCCAAACAGGGACAATGCGGATTCCGGCAGGGGAACAATGGTGTAGTCGGCGTACCCATTGGTTTTACGCTCTTCCCGACCAAACGCTCGTCCCCTATCGTCCGGATGTTGCCCGCCCCGAAGGGAGTGCGCTGGTAGCCCTTCGCTCCCTCACCCATTCGCTCTGGCAACAAACCCATCAGGTAGCAGGGAGGACTGTCTAACTATGAATCGTTTACGAACCCTCCCCAGTGTTATTCTGAATAATGACCGTACCCCGCTCAAACGGGCGGAAGAATTGGCAATTGTCATTGGGCTTGCCGCTACCCGCTTGCGCCAGAACCTGGACTCGCAGGAAGAAAACCTTTTTACCAATGTACGCCGCGCCGGAATCGGCATAGCGGCGGGCGTTTTCATTCTGACCGTGTTGGGCGCGTGGTGGTTGTTGAACAACGGACAAAGCGCGAATCTCCCCTACCTGATTGTCGGAGCCATTGTTGCATTGGTGCTGATCGGAATTGGACTGGTTTTTGCTCCTTACAGCAAACAATTCCGCGTGGTGGGTGAACAAGCCGCCGTAACACGGGTATCGCGTCTGTATTGGCCCATCGGGATATTACCATTGGGAACTGACCGTGCTGTGGTATGGGACGCCTTGACCGAAAAAGGATCGCCGCTCGAAGTGGTAGACTTGCCGCCCACCATGGGGTTAGAACAGGAATCGGCTACCACTGCCGCCCATAAGCCGGATACCGCCTTAAATGCCTTGCTCTCCTATGAAACGGAATTGAAAAACATCGCCCCGGAAACGATTGAATGGCTCGCGAATATGCCTGACAGTTCGGCGCAACAATTAGGGGCGGAAGCGGGCGATTTGTGGAAACGGATGACCGTGTTGATGGCGGGCGACCCGAATGCCGTGCTGGGGTTCCACGATATAGAGGATATGGACACCTGGCGGGCAACCGCCGATGAGGGAGAACGCGCTCATACCTTCCATCAGGAAATTGAATCCCTGCGATTGCTGACCGAACGATATAAACAACGGGCACAACACATGGTAGACCGTGCCCGCGATTTAGCGGTGGATCACGGGTTCAGCGTGATGCAAGAAGTGGAGGAAGGGCGCAGTAGCCACTTTACCGACAGCACAGGCGAAGTCGTATCCACCGCGCCCGGACAATATCTTCCTTTGAATATT
>CBKYSX010000226.1:0-6596 GCA_966690745.1 uncultured Ardenticatenales bacterium | reverse complement strand
ATTCATCGCGGCACGATTGCACCCCTTTAGGATGGCGGCACTATGACTCGAACGCTTTTGGCACTGCTCTTTACCTCTTTGCTTGCCATTGTCATGGCACCCTTATCTGCTTCAACGACTGTCAATGCGGACAGTCCGCCTGCTACCGCCCCCGGCGAACTTTTTTTGCCGCTTCTGGGGCGGGCATTACCCCTTTCCGATTATCTGGCACTGGCGACCAGTAGCTATGATGGCGATAGTGAAATTTTCACGTTGCGCGGGGATGGAAGTGCGCTCCAACAATTGACGGAGAATGAGGTATCGGACGAGCAACCTCAATGGTCGTCCGATGGCTCCCGGATTTTATGGGTGCAGTTTGCCGGGGTCTATCCCAACAAAAGTTACGACGACCTCTGGATTATGAACAGCGACGGAAGCAATGCCCGTCCCCTGACACAGGCAGAGGGGTTAGAACGGGGCAGTTGGTCGCCCGATGGTTCGCGGATTTTCTATTACAATCGCGCCCCCGCCGGGGATATTTATACCGCGTTTAGCCTGTATAGCACCACGCCCGATGGCACCCCTACTCTGATTCTGGCAGATACGTATCTGAATAGTTACCGATGGTCGCCGGATGGGAGCCATCTCTCGCTGTTACTGGTACGCCGCACCAACAATACGATTGTCAACGACCTCTATACCGTCGCCGTAGACGGTTCCGATTTAACCTTAATCGCTCAGGATATACGGCGGTCGGTATGGTCGCCCGATGGTACATGGCTTGCGTTTGATGCGGTGCGGGATGGGGATGAAAATGTCTATCTGGTACGCCCTGATGGAAGCGATATTCGTCCGCTTACCGATGACAGTATGCTGGATCGGGTCGTGGAATGGGTCGAAGGGGGCAACCGATTGTTAATCCGACGCACGGAATCGGATTGGGCGTTAGGGCGGTATTATCTGATTGATACCGGGGGCGGTGCCCCGGAACCCTTTATCATGGGCGGACCCTCCGCCGATTTCATTTCAATTGAGGGGATTGCTCCGGATGGCAATGCGGTGGTTTTTAGCACTATCACCAATCAGGGCTATCTGTATTTGGATTGGCAAGCCACGGATAGCAATACGTCCATCCGTATTTCGCCTACCACTTGTGCCTCCGGGTGCGGGGTGAGTTCCGTAGGGTGGTCGGCGGATGGTACCACGCTGACCTATGCCTTCTGGCAACAGCCCGTGCCGCGCACGTATAATACCCAGGTCTATCTGGCAGACGTTACCGCGCCTGCGCCAACGTATCATCTGTTAGATGATAATGCCTTGAACCCACTCTGGTTACCCCTCGGACCCCATCTGGCACTAGATGCCGCGCCCGCCGAAGGGGATGCCAGTGTACGTGTACCCCATATTGGCAATGCCCGCAACCTTACCTCGATGCGGATTCCCTTTACCGATAATGCCGATTTTACAACGGTGGAGTGGCGGTATCAGCCGTAGAATCACAAGACAAGCAACAAAAAGCGGGAACCGGTTAGGTTCCCGCTTTTTTGCTACTACGTTTATCGTGCCATCAAACCTCAACGTGCTCTAATGCAAGTTAAGAGTAAGGGAAGGCGGCTCCCCGCCCTAAAGGACGGGGCAAGGAAATATGGAAAGTGCGCTTAACACAGAATCCCGTATTTTTTAGCCCCATCCTTTAGGGCGGGGAAAACATATCCCGTTACGACTTTTAACGCTTATTGTCATTAGCGCAGGCTACCTTCGGCGGCGCAAGAGCACGATACCTGTTACTATACCCCCAACCAGCAAAGCAAGTGCCGCAACGCTGTAGGGAGGGGTTTCCCCGCCAGTCAGGCTGGCGATTTCAACCGCTGTCGGAATGGCAATTTGCAATGATACGGGAATCACCACAGTGGGTTCGTCGGGGTCATTGCTGTTTAGACAGAGATTGCCTTCGTAGAAGCCGATAGGCAACCCCGTTCCATCAAAGGTAACAGTGACAGCGGTGGTACTACCACCCGCCGTACTACCACCCGCCGGGGAAACGGTTAACCACGGAATATCACCAGGAATCGAACAGTTATTGCCCAGTGACACAGGCGTATTGTCTTCGACCAACGTCCAATCCAGACCGAGTCGTCCACCGTTGCCGATGGTTAGGGTTTGGGTGGTCACAAGGTCAATATTAAGATGAATCTCTTCTAACTCGGTCGGGTCGCTATAGACTTCGGGTTCATCCGGCACCAGAGTTGGTATGGGTGTGATAGTAGGCGTGTTGCTCGGGGTGGGCGTAATCGTAGGCGACGGCGTATTGGTCGCTGTAGGGGTAGGCGTTAAGGTTCCCGTTGCAGTAGGGGTCGGGGTGGTCGGGGGTTCGTCGGGCAGGGCACGCACCTGAATACCATCCTGACTGGCGAAGAGCAGTTCGTCTACATCGTCCCCGTCCATATCCACCAGTGCCAGATGTCCGATAGTGCCCCAATACCCATCCTCGCTGTATTCGGGGGTGACACCGACCGCATCGTATCCTGCAACCCATAAGAGCGTCATTTGTTCGGCGGAGGTACCATCGCGATGGGTTCCCCCCAGAATGATTTCCCCGACTCCATCCTCATCTACATCCGCTACCAGCAGGTCGTTGGCAACCATCCCTGTCAAAATCTCATCCCAGAGGAGGCTGTAATCCGCCCCTGTGAAAAGTTCCATGCGGGTTGCATCGGGGTTGCTACCGTTCAGACTGGTGACAATCAATTCCCCCGCGCCGGTGCCATCCGCGTTATACATGGCAACATCGGTGGGGGCAAAGCCGCCACTTGCCAATGCCATTTGTTCATCCAACGTCCACGTCCCAACCTCATAAACGTACAGGCTCTGACTGGTGAGAATGGCAACTTCTAATACATTATCCCCATCCACATCGCCCGCCGCCATGTCTTCAATAGCGAAATCCAGAACCGGGCTTTGCCAATCAATCGTATTGGTCGCGCCGTTGTAAATCGTTAGCCGCCGGTCCGAGGTTGGAATCATCACTTCATCCACGGCATCGTCATCTATGTTTTGAAGGTGAGCGGTGCGAACGGCACCTCCGTCAAGGGCATAACTAAATTGTTGATTGCCCCCTACGCCATCATAAACACGCACCTGCGCCGTCCCCCCGTTGTATCGTACCCCCGCCGCCACCACTTCCAGCGCGGCATCGCCATCCAATTGCCCGACCAGCACTTTGTTCGTGCCAACCCCGCGTTCACTGCCATAAACATACGTCCCGATACGCTCTTCTTCAATGTAGGTTGTGTTGTTATAAACCAGAATATCGGCACCGTAGCGGAATTCGTGGGTTCCGTAGGTCGCCCCCAGCAGTTCGGCGGCTCCGTCGTTGTCAATATCGCCCCCGGCAACCAACATGGGCGCGTCCTGATCCAGCCCCACAAATTCCATGTCGCCGGTGGTGGGGTCGCCCGCCACAATGGAATCATCCCAGCCGTTGGGAACACCAACCCCGAACCAGACTTCTATTGTGCCATCTTCATCGGTATCGGCGGCATCCAACCCGAAGGTTCCATAACCGGTATGGGTAATATCCCATAAGAAGCCGCCGGTTACACCGTTATAGCCGCGCACATGTCCCAGATAGGAGTAGGTTCCGGCAATGACTTCTTTGCCCGTCAGGGCGGGGTTGGTTTCGGCAATACGAATCGCGCTTAAGGTACCGGTGGAAATATTCCATTTGAAGGATTGGGTATCGGCTTCCCAGACATAGAGACGGTTGGCGGTGTTGTTGTAGTAGGCGATTTCATCTCTGCCATCATTGTCCGTATCGCCCACATCCATCCCATTCCCAAAGCCGCCGATAAAGGTAAAGACCAATGTTTGGGTGGCGGGGCGCAGAATGTAACCATCGCCCGGACTGTTGACCACCACTTCGGGGTCGTCATTGGCATCTACATTGCCCACGCCGACATCATCGCCGCCATGCGGGGCGTTCCATTCCAATGTTTGAGAAATAACATCGTAAATCAGGGTTTCATTGTCCCGCACCACCACGTATTCCAACGGCGCATCGTTATCTACGTTGGCAACGGCAAGGGCATTCACCCCATCCGTGCCGGGCAGGATTAATTCGCCGGTGCGGCTGTAGCGGTCGCCATCCCATGTATGAATGTAAACAATGGGGTCTTCGGAGCCTACGTAAATTTCCTGATTGCCATCATTGTCGGCATCGGCAACCGCAATCGCGGTACAATCCAGCCGTTCGCCATACCATGCGGTTTGATGTTCCAAATCGCCGGTGGCACGAATCGCATAGGGGGCACTGGTACCGCAGGAGAGGACTTCCATTTCGCCATCGTTGGTTAAATCGGTGGTAATCATGCCCGCCACTCCGGCACCATCGCTGGCAATCCCGCCGGAATAGCGGATGGTATCAAAATCGGCAACGGCGGAGGACGGGGCGGCGCGGACGGAATAGGAGGTAAAGGTGAGGGACAATACCAACAGAACCAAAAGGGACACGCCTGTCAAAAGGCGCAAGGGGGACGGGGACATGAACCAATACCTTTCAGGAGAAAACAACAGAAGGACAGGAATAAACTAAAATTTCGCCCTATTTTAAGGTTTGGTTAATCGAAAGTCAAATGAGAAAATAGGGTCAATTCGGTGGAAATGGAGGCAAATGCGCGAAGAACGACATCGGTAGGGGCTTACCCTTGTGGTCGCCCATTCTACACCTGACGGGAGCGGGCGACCACGAGGGTCGCCCCTCCCGATGGATTAGCCGCCGCCCGCCTCATAGCCAATGATAGGCAGGAAGAGCTGACGAATAGGCGGCGTTGTGGTCGGGGACGGCGTACGTGTGGGCGATTCCGTTGGCGTGACCGAGGGTAACGGAGAGGCGGTCGCTGTTACTGTTGCGGTGGCAGATGGCAGAACAGTTGCGGTGGGTGTTGCCGTTACGGTGGGTAATACCGTTGCCGTTGGGGTTGGGGTCGGTACGGGCGTTCCTGTCGCGGTGGCGGTCGGAATCGGCGTACCGGTGGGTGTCGGCGACAGTGTTGGTGTAAAAGTAGGCAACGGGGTACTGCTCGGCGTGGCGGTGGGCGGCACAGTAGTAGGCGTGTTGGTTGGCGTGTTCGTCGGTGTGGCAGTCGGAAGCGCCGTTTCCGTTGCGGTGGGCGTAAAGGTCGGAAGCGGGGTCGCTGTTGCCGTTTCCGTCGCTGTCGGGGTAGGGGTCGGAGTTTCGGTAGCGGTGGGTGTAAAGGTAGGTGTAGGCGTAGGGGTATTGGTAAAGGTAGCGGTAGGGGTATGGGTTGGCGTTGCTGTGTTCGTCGGTGTGTTGGTAGGCGTGGGCGTGTTGGTAGGGGTGCGAGTAGGCGTAGGGGTATTGGTATTGGTCGCCGTGGGGGTCGGGGTAGGCGGCGGCGGGTCAATCACCCCTCGCATCTGGACAACATCGGTACTCCCCAACAGAATTTCTTCCGTTCCATCCCCGACCACATCTACAAAATCTATAGATTTTATGGCACCCCAGTATCCGGTTTCGCTGTATTCAGGGGAAATGCTGTTGGTGTCATATTCCGCTACGTAGAAGAGCGATGGTTGTTCGCCCGTGCTACTAAGCCGTTGCGACCCGATCATCACAATTTCAGGGGTGGCATCATTGTCTATATCCCGCACCACCAATTCGTTCACAGCATTGTTCAATCCGATGGTTGCGTTCCATAACAAGGCTTTGGTATCTCCGGCATAAGCTTGCAAGCGGGTACTGAAGGTAGAGCTTTGGATGCCTGCTATTAAAATCTCGCCCGCGCCGCTTCCATTGGTATTGCCCACAGCCACCTGCGCGGGGACATGGCTACTGGTATTCACCGCCATCTGGTGTTCCAATTCCCATGTGTTCATGGTGTAAATATAGAGGGAAACCGTTGTTAGAATCAGCAGTTCCTGGGTGCCATCACCATCCACATCCCCCACTGCAACATCCACAATTTTAGTACCATCCAATATCCCACTATCCCACTGCAACACCGGACCGGCACCGTTAAAAACAAAAACGCGCCGTGCCGTGGTGCCGACTATCAACTCTGAAACCGGGTCGCCATCTATATTTTCGGCAATCATCACGGTCGGTGCGCTTCCCAATGAGGCACTTTCCCATTCTTCCAGTCGTGTCACCCCATCAAAACTTTGGATGGTGTTGCTGGTGGCAATGACGGCGGTTTCCAATTGCGGGTCGCCATCCAATTGAGTAACGACCGTATCAATGGTACCCCCGTACAACACCATGCGATGCTCTTCAATCCGGGAATCGGCATCGTAAATCGTAATGACTCCGTGAGCATTAATATCCGCCTGATTGTAACTGATGCTCACCAATTCTAATTCGCCATCGGCATCCACATCGCCATGATGAACCCAAAAGGGACCATCGTAATCGGGCGGATACCATTCTACCGTGCGGTAGAGACTATCGCCCACGACAAGGGCATCGGCTCCGGTACTATGCCCACCGCCCCACCAGATTTCGATTCCCGGATCATTGTCGGTATTCCCCGCCGCAATCCCATAAACACTTCGTACCGGATTGGTAATTTTCCAGGGCAACGTGCCTGCCAAACCATCCC
>CBKYSX010000225.1:0-6608 GCA_966690745.1 uncultured Ardenticatenales bacterium | reverse complement strand
GCAATTGTAAACTTTCCCGTTGTAACGCCTTTGCCTTTTCGATATCGCCCTGCACCAACGCCAACGTTCCCAGATTCGCCAGCGTTGCCGCGATAGCAATCCCATCGCCCCGCGCCCGCTTCAATGCCAAACTTTCTTCCCACAACACCGCCGCACGGGGATAATCGCCCAATTCCCGCACCGCGAGAGCCAGATTATTGAGGGCTACGGATAATTGAACGATGGTATTCCGTTGCCGTTCCAGATTAACCACATGCGAAAGCATCCGTTCCGCCTCATGGTAATCTCCTTGCCGCCCCGCCAACATCCCCAAACATTGCAAGGTGGTAGCACGCATACCTACATCGTCTAATTGTTCCGCCAGCCGCAACGCTTCGTGATGATAGCCCCGCGCCCCGACAAAATCCCCCTGCAATTGCACCAGCGACCCCACCAAATTTAACAACCGGTTTTGGGTGGTCAGTGGCAGAAGGGCGCGGCGCAGTAACACTTGTTCCAGCCATAAACGGGCTTCGTGGAAGCGACCTTCGATTTCCCAGAACCGGCGTAATGCCATCGCCAATCGTACCCCCAACAGGGTTAAAGTGTCATCAGTATGGTCGCCAAATGCCCACCCCAACGCCATACGCCAGTGGGCTTCTTCCTCACGCAATCGTTCCAGCCATTCGGTCTGCGCCGCCCCCCATAAATGGGGTTCGGCTTCCTCTGCCAACGTCACAAAATAGGTAACAAACGCCTGGTGTAACCCGGTTTTATCGCTCTGCGTTTCTAATTGTTCCAACGCAAAGGCGCGAATGGTTTCTAAAAAGGCGTAACGGGGTGTTTCACGAATGAGGTTCTGTTGCAACAGGCTTTTGTCTACCAGACGGGCAATCGTGGATTCAATGATAAAAGGCGGGTCGCCCGCTTGTTGACAGATGGCAGAAGCGGCATCGGCGGTGAATTGCCCCCCGAAGAGTGCCAACCGTGCCAGTAGCTGTTGTTCTTCCGGGTTTAATAATTCATAGCTCCATGCAATCGCGTTCCGCATCGTTTGTTGGCGGGGTGGCAGATTGCGGTGGTGATGATTCAACCATTGTAGACGTTGATCCAGTTTGGCAAGCAAGGTTTGGGGCGTAAAAAATTTGAGTTGGGCGGCGGCAAGCTCCAATGCCAAGGGCAAACCGTCCAACCGTCGGCAAAGTTCCGCCACGGTGGTCACATTATCAGGGTTTAATTGGAAGTGAGGTTGAACCGCTTGTATCCGTTGCACCAACAATTCCAACGCAGGGGAAATCTCCGTTTGGATAGAGAGGTTTTGCTGTAATTGCTTAAGGGCAGAAGCATCCGGTAAAGCAAGCGGCGGAATCGGAAATTCCTGTTCGCCATACAGATGAAGCGGTTCGCGGCTGGTCGTGAGTACCTTGACGCCTGCACACGTTTCCAGCAACTGCCCCACCAGGGGTGCGGCGGCAAGCAGATGTTCAAAATTGTCGAGAAGCAAAAGCACCTGTTTGCTCTGAAAATAAGCGGTTAGGCTTTCTACCAATGAGGTTCCTTGCTCCTGCAACCCGATACGGCTTGCCAATGCCAACGCGACATGATCGGGGGTGGTGAGGGTGGCAAGGGGCAGAAACAACACTCCATCCTTGAATCGGGTACGCATTTCTCCGGCGACCTGTAAGGCGACTCGCGTCTTGCCCACCCCGCCCGGTCCGGTGAGGGTAAGCAGGCGTACCTTACTCAACATTCTCTGAATATCAGCCACCAATGCTTCCCGCCCTATCAACGGGGTCATGGGAATCGGTAAGCCATCATAAGGAATTTCCGGCGAAGCAGGGGAATGCGCCATAACAAGCCTTGGTTTAGAGAGTGTGGGAGTGAGTGGAGAAGGAACGCGAGGGATGCAACACCCTATTCAACAGCGCAATAGTAACATACGTGGTGATAGATGTGTAACCATGTACGGTTTTGGGTGCAGGGGATTACATGGCGTATGGGGGGGCTATCAAATACGGAGTTTCTGTCGGGCGATGTCCGTATTTGATAGCCCCGTCCTTTAGGACGGGGGAAGGTGATCAAATCGAAAGAATCGGTAAGGTGCGTACCCGTTGCCCCGTTAGCGTAAAGAGGGCGTTGGCGATTGCCGCGCCCACAGGACCGATGGCGGGTTCGCCCACGCCCGTCGGGGTATCCAATGGCGAGGGCAAAATCACCGTTTCCACATCGGGCGATTCGTTCATCACCAGCAGGGGATAGCTGTTGAAATTGGTCAGGTCTACCGCCCCATCTTTGATACTCATTTGCTCTTTCAGTGTAGACCCCACCCCCCACATGATATTCCCCTCCACCTGCGCTATTGCTCCATCAGGGTTGATGCAGACCCCGCAATCCATCGCCGCCCAGATTTTATGCACACGGGGCTTGCCCGCTTCAATGGATACTTCTGCCACCTGTGCGACTACCGTGTTGGCATCAGTGGTAATGGCAACCCCCCGCGCCCGTCCTTCCGGTGCAGGGTTGTTCCAGCCGGAACGTTGCGCTACATCTTCCAACGCGGCACGCATTCTTTGCCCCAATACATCATCGGGCAAATGGTCAAGGCGGAATTGAAGCGGCTCCGCGCCAACGCTGTGGGCGACTTCATCTATAAAACTTTCGGTGGCAAAGGTGTTGGCGAACAAGCCCAACCCGCGCCAGGGTCCCGTTGGGACGGGGATTTGCCGCCGCCAGACGTTGACTTCGCGGTTGGGAATCCCGTAGGGAATCCGTGCCCCCCGCCACGCGCCGAGGTCGGCACCGAACAGCACCTGCAAAAAGGCGGGAAAGACACTAAACAACACATCCCCGCTTGCCTGTTGATGTTCAAGGGCGGTGATCCGCCCGTCTTCCACAGAGGCGCGAAGTTTACTATGGGTCGGAGGACGGTGATACCCGTTTTTCATCTCCTCAATGCGGCTCCACCCGACATGCA
This sequence comes from uncultured Ardenticatenales bacterium, assembly GCA_966690745.1. Taxonomy (GTDB): domain Bacteria; phylum Chloroflexota; class Anaerolineae; order Ardenticatenales; family Ardenticatenaceae; genus CBKYSX01. The sequence goes on along the minus strand of CBKYSX010000225.1, from coordinate 3,655 downwards.
CCGGCTTACCCACCGCTTGCGATAGCCGCGCCGCCTGTTCCGCCACCACCGCAAAGCCTTTCCGCCCGAATCCGCCACCAAGATAGGTCGGTGTTAAATCAATCTCTGCCTTTTCCCGACCCAATGCACTTGCTACCAGCTCGGCGGATTGGTCGGGGAATTGGGTCGAGGTATAGACCATGACCTTTTCTGCCTGTACATCCACAAAGGCGGCTTGTGGTTCTAACGGGGCATGCACGGCAAAGGGGGTGCGATATTCTGCTTCGATGAGCGTCCCTGCCAATGCGCCCGCGCCATTGCCCTCTTTTTGCACGGTTACTGCCCCCCGCCCGCCAATCGTCACCATTTCATCAATATCACTCTGTTGCCATTTGCGTCCCTCATCCCATTCGCCGCGCAGAGCATCCCGCGCCGCCCATGCCTGGGTGCGCCGTTCGGCGACCACGCCCACAAAGTCGCCATCTTGCACAACGCGTACCACCCCCGGCATCTGCTCTACCTCTGCTTGATTGGTCAAGCGGCGCAATTTGGCTTCAAAGGTGGGGGGATAGAGTGCCGCCCCGTACAACATCCCTTCGGCACGGGAATCAAAACCATAGCGATTTTCCCCGGTGACTTTGGCGGGAATATCTACACGCTGAACGGGTTGCCCGATGAGCGTAAAACTACTGATGGGTTTAAGGGTCGGGCTGACTGCCGGAGCCGTCCATGAACCCAAGTCCATTTGTCCGACCACCGTGCCGTATTCAATTCGTTCGCCCCCGTCCACATCAAAGCCGCCTTCCCGTGCGGTCAACGCTTCGGGGGCAACCCCCAATTGGGTGGCGGCGGCACTTCGCAACATCTCGCGCATATTCGCGCCGACGGTTCGCATGATGGTCCATAGCGAGGTAACGGAGGAACTGCCCGATGTCCCGCCTGAATCCGCCGGACCCAATTGGGTTCCGCTCTGTTTAACTATGATTTGGTCGAGCCGCACTTCTAATTCCTCGGCGGCAAGTTGCGCCAGCGAGGTATGCGTGCCTTGTCCCATTTCCACTTTGGGAATGTAGAGCGCGATTTGATTGTCGGGCGTAATTTCAAACCAGACAGGCGGGTCCATCGGGAAATCACCGCCGATGGATGCCCCTTCTAACCCGTTGGCGATTTGTAAGCGGGCATAAGGAACCCCGACCCCCACCCCTAATGCCACTGCCCCGGCTGTGACCCCCGCACCAATCAGAAAGCCGCGCCGCGAGATGCGCCAATTGCGCCGTTTGGGTTCGTTTGCGTTCACGCGCTCATCTCCTCTGCCGCTTTCAGCACGGCGCGGCGAATCCGCACATAACAGCCACAGCGACAATAGTTGCTACTCATCGCTGTAACAATTTCTTCTTCGGACGCACCGGGGTTGTTTTCAACAAAGGCGGCGGCAGTCATAATTTGCCCGCTCATACACCACCCGCATTGGGGCACCTGTTCATCTATAAACGCCTGTTGCATCGGGTGGAGCGCGTCGCCGTTCGCCAACCCTTCAATCGTGCGAATGGCTTTCCCTTCGGCTTCGGAGACCGGAGTGACACAGGAACGGGTCGCTTGCCCGTCAATATGGACAGTACACGCCCCGCAAATGCCCGCGCCACAGCCAAAGCGGGTTCCGACCATGCCCAATTCATCGCGCAAGACCCACAACAGGGGTTCATCGGCGGGGGCGGTCACATCTCGTTCTTGACCGTTAATTTGTAAAATCATCGTAAACCTTCTGTCAGCAATGGAGAGGAGTTTCTTCAATCTTCAATAATAGTACCCTAACACATTTTGCCGAAACGGGTTGTGACTGTTCGCACCCCTATTCGGGGATTATCAGACCAATGCCCTTGTGGTCGCCCGCCGTTGTGAAATGAGAAACGAGAGTAAGTTCCGCATCGTGTTCTCGTTTCTCATTTCCCCTTTCTCAATACCCAATACTCAAACTGTAGGGGCGTACCCTTGTGGTCGCCCACCGTCGTTATTTTCAGAACACCCACCGGTAAACCGATTGGGGCAACACCACGCCATTCCAATCATACGGGACTTCCCGTAAAAATTCCGCACCCAACCGTTCGTAAAAATGGCGATTCGGATTGACACTCATCACCCGTACCCCTACGGTATAAATTCCTACAGCCTGGAGGCGATCTAACAGGTCGAATACCAACGCTTTGCCAATCCCCTGTCGCTGGTACCCCGGCAGAACCCCCATCAAATAAAGTTCCCCCCCGGAAATCCGATTCCTGCGTCTGTTCGCCGCCCAACGCGCACCCCACCACCTGCCTCGCTTCGGTTTCGGCAACCCGCAAGAACTGATGGGGGTTCCCCCTGCCAAACCATTTTGCCCAATTCGCGGCACTTTCTTCCTTCGTCAACCATTCCAAACAAACATCCGGCACCAAGCCGCGAAAGGTGGTGACAGTAGAATCCATCACAATATCAGCGAGGGCGGGGGCATCTTCAATGGTGGCGGGGCGGAGGGTGTGGGTCATCGTATAATTCTCATTATAAAAATTGAATAGAGGGTAAAAAGCCAACCTTATAAAGATGGCAACATTGCAGGTAGTCTTAACATAATCAGCGTTACTTTATGAAGCAAAGAACAAAACCAGTTAAAGCACTCCAAAATAAAACAGTTCGTTATTGGGTGTTGGATCAATAGCAAACTTCATACGCTCCATACACCCTTGAAATCCTAAATAGGGTGGCAACATCCATTCATCCGAAACCAAGGCCGTTATTTCAATGCTGAGCGATTCACCCATTCCTGCTTCTGCTTTAAATGTAAGTTGTAACCGAAACAAATATCCTAAAATTTTACCCCCGCGTACATGGATCACCTGCGGTCCCAAGCTTTCATCAGGGTCAATCTCCATTTCGGATAAAATATCACTGTTACAAATGAAGTAGATACCTCCTGTATCTAAAACTGCTTCGATTAAATGACCCGAAAGACGTGGATCGGTTTCTGTAAAATTAATGTGAATGGGAATAAAAATTCTATCTACGGTATCGGTAATAACCGCAGGACGCATGGAGAACCGGCAAACACCTGTCGCAAATTCTGAACCATCAGGCAAACGTAACAAAGGCTTTACCTCTTCACAACTTTCGGGGGTGCGAGTACTCTTGCCATTTTCGCCAAAAGGGGAGATTGGGGATACTTCGCACTGCCTTCTGTTGCCAACTTACGCGCCGCGACATGCTCTCCTGCACTAAGGGCTAATTGCACCGCATTGGCAAATTGCGCTTCGGTCAATACATCCCACTTAACACGATGGATTGCCTCTGAAAAAGCGACAGAATCACCTTCGTTGGATGTTGTTTCTAAAATTGCCCATATTTCAGCAAGTTCAGAATTGGGAGTAAATGTTATGGGGTTATACATCATTACCTCTACTTTATGGCGTAGGAAAAGTCTAGCGTAGTCGAGGCGAAGGTCAAATAAAACAAACTTCCAGTAGTTCCCTCCACCGAACGCCGTCAGGGTCAGTGACCCGTAGGGGCTTGCCCCACCCCCCTTTTTCCGTATGATAGGCTTACCAGATTTGTAAGGTCCCCCGGGGTTTCCCGATTACTTCACAACGGGGTGGCGTGGCGGATAAGTTTACCCCATAACGCCTACCCTCCCATGATTCCAACGAGG
>CBKYSX010000224.1:0-6631 GCA_966690745.1 uncultured Ardenticatenales bacterium | reverse complement strand
GCCAATGATTATTGAAGGTTTGTGATAGGCAAAGTTAATCTTACTCCATCACAGGAATAGGCGCAGGGAGCAACCCTAGATTCAATTGAATCGGCGGGTCGTTCACGTTGTAGAGGTAGCGTAGCACCGCCTCCGATGTCGCATCCGGTATTTCAAATACGGCATTGGCGGTAACGCTGTCGCCTACATTGAGCGTACCGGACTCCAACAGTGGTTCAACATCCACCGTCATAGGGTAGTAGGTGGTTCCATCCGCCGACAGAATAGAAAGATGGGCGGCATCATAGGGAGTGCTGTCGCTGGGGGATATGTTTTGGATGGTAACGTTGACCACCAGATAAAAGTGACCCCCGCGTGGCGCATCCCCGCGTCCTGCACCCATCGTTGCATTTATATCATTTACCGTAAACGCAATCGTGCCCCCTTCTATGGGTTGCCCGATGGTATCCATCAGGGCGACGGGCGTGGGCGTGACAGGGGGTAGGGGTGTAAGCATCGAATCATCTATAGTACGGTCCGGTACAGGGGTTGACTGTACCATCGTATGCGTAGGGGGTGGGAGCGTATTCGTTTGCGTTTGCGCGGGGGGCGCACAAGCGGCGAGAAAAAGAAAAAGCCCCACAGCAAATTGCTGTTGTATCATCGTAATTCCTCGAATAGCAGGGGAAGAGTGCAGACGCACCCTTTTCCACGTATGGGTTTCTTACAACACGGGGGTACTGTACCAAAAGTGCGAGGCGGAAAAAAGGGCAAAATGACGGGGGAAAAAGTACGCCAAACGCACTACGCGGCTCTTCTTGAAATTTCGACTGTATCGGATAGGGTCATAACAAAAAGCCATCCGCAACACGGATGGCTTTTTGAGATAATACGGTATGTGGAGAGGGCTAATGGAAGGTAAGAAAATAATATGATGCGCCGGGTTCCCTGCCCTGGAAGGGCAGGGCTATTGAATACGGAGTTCCCCGTCAGGTACGCTTGTTTCGCAGAGTCCCGTATTTCGTTGCCCCGTCCTTTAGGTCGGGGGCGTTGCGGTTTTTAATACTTAACGTCCATTAGCCCTCTCTTATTTATTTCTGTTTTTTGGCGGGGGGTTCCGACAAAATATCTTCCAGCCCCGCCATCGAAAAGGGTTTCCCCAGAACAAAATCCACGCCTTTGTCCTTTAATGCCTGCGTGGATAGTCCGGTATCATGCCCGCTAATCAGCCCCACCCGTGCTTTCTGGGATGAGGCTTTCACCATTTTGGCAATCTCCCACCCCGACATACCGGGCAAGTCCAAATCGGTGAGTACCACATCAAAGGTTCCGGTTTTTAGAGCGTTTTCTGCTTCATTGCCGTTGCTCGCTGTCACCGCGTTGTGTCCCAAAATTTCGATGAAAGCCCGACTCATTTCGCGGATATATTCATCGTCATCTACGACCAGGACGTTTGCCATCATCATGCCTCGTTCCGCTTGCCTGCGCGACCTGCTAAGCAAGCATCACGTCTGCCTACGACCGCGCCATAAAAATGACGAAGGAACAGCCGAAACAGACGATATTAAAGAACAACAAAATCAGGATCAAGAACAACCAATGGCGCGGCGTAAAACTCTCCGTATTCATATCTGGTTCTCCGGTTGCACGTAGCGCACGCTGACATCGCCCGCGTGTAACGTGATGGAATGCCCGTCACTATCGTTGACCACCAATTCGCCACCTGCCCCTAATGCAATCGCAGTGGCACTCCAGGGGGTTTCTTCAACGGTATATACCCATAATGGTTGCCCGGGCACACCCGCCCGCCGCGACCATTCGGCATGGGGTGCCCATCCATCCGCAAACGCATCATAGGCGCGTTCCAGCTCTTCTAAAAGGACGGCAAACAACGGGGCGCGGGGAATTGCCCGCCCCACAATAGCACGCAGACTCGTGGCGGATGGCAATGCCGCCCAATCCTCTTCAGATTGATTGATGTTCAACCCGATGCCAACGACCAGATGGAGCGTACCGCCCGGACTCCATTCGCCTTCCACCAAAATACCCCCGCATTTGCGCCCGTCTACCAGCAGGTCATTGGGCCACTTAATAAATGGGGATACCCCCAAATGCCGTTCGTACGCACGGGCAACTGCCACCGCCGTTACAATCGGCAATAACGTCATGGTTTCTGTTGGGAAGGAGGGCAGTAAAATGCTAAAGAGAAGCCCGCTTCCCGGTGGCGCGTTCCAATGTCGCCCCTGCCGCCCCCGTCCCGCACTTTGATAATCGGTAAACAATACCGTCCCCGGCGTTGTACCACCGGGGGCAAGGTTGCGGAGCAGGCGATTGGTGGAATCGGTTTCCGCCACAAAGTAGAGGGGATGCCCCAACCAACGGGTATTCAGATGGAGATCGAAGGGAAGCGGGTCGAACATGTCCCCTAGCATAATCGGCAGTTGGGGAACCGTCAATAATCCTAAAAGGGGGGGTGCGGGAGGAAAGTCACGTTGTAACGAAGTGCATACCACACGGAAAGCCGAAAGCGGAAACGACAACCCACCCCCTAACCCCCTCCCAAGAGGGGGAAACGTAGGGTAGGAATTTCTGCTTTCTGCGTCCTGCTTTCTGTCGTGCGTTTATGCACTATGCAACATGCCCTAAATAAACGCGGGTTTCTTTTGCTGACGCAGGGTGTTGTACCCCCGTTCGATATCATCAATGGAAATCAATCCCAATAAGACCCCTTTATCCATCACCGCCGCCGCATATTGTTCGTGGTGGGCAAGGGCAATTTGAGCATCGTAGAGCGACCCATCGGGGCTGACCACCGGATAATCCGAAATCATTGCTTCGGCAACGGTGCGTTGCGGCGTGGTGGCATCTACTTCGCGCATGGTCAACAAGCCCAACAATCGCCCCCCTTCAACGACCGGAAACGCCGATTGCCCCGTTTGCATAGAGAGCAGTTGGGCGGCGTAGAGATTCCATTGGGGGAACAACGGGTGCAACCCCCGCCGCATAAAGGCAGTAATCGTGCCGAGTTCCAAGACCGAACGCAATTGAACGCGCTGTAGTTCGACAAAGCCACTTCCGAAAATGAAGACTGCTACCAATACCAGCCCCGGATTGTTCTGAAAACCGAAGAACCCGAAAACCAGTGCAAGCAATTGCCCGATTCGCACGGCAATCGTCGTTGCTGTGCGATAGGGGAGGAACCAAGCCAGAAACGCACGGAACAGTCGCCCGCCATCCATGGGGAAGGCAGGAATCAAGTTGAAGACGACCAATAGGATATTAGAGAGAATCAGGTAGGTGAGTGCGCCTGTAAGCGAAATCTGGCTCACGGCGCGGAGCGAATAGGAAACGATATACCAGAACCCACTGCGCCATTGCCCTTGCCAACTGCTTAATACATCGGGGTACAGAAAATAGAGCCAGCCCACCAGCAGGGGAATCAAAATAATCGTAATAATCAGATTGACGAGGGGACCCGCGCCCGCAATGATAAATTCTTGTTTGGCATCGTCTTTTACCATTTTGAGCTTTGCCAAACCCCCAATCGGCAATAAGACAATTTCCGCCACGGGAACCCCTAAGCGAAGCGCGGCAACGGCGTGACCCAGTTCATGCAATAAGACGCAAAGAAACAACACCAGCACCAATGCCGCGCCGTAAAGGGCATACAGCAATTGGTTTTCGCCCCGCCCTGCGGTCGAGCCGAATTGATAGGCAGCATACAACAACGCCAGAGGAAAGGTGGCGTGAATTTTCAACGCAATTCCCAGTATCGTTCCGACTTTCCATGACCACATCAGGAGTACAACCCTTTCCCCTCTAAACGGCGTTCAGTACGCGGGACGCAGACACGACTTACGGATTACGGCAGGAACACAAAGAACACAGAGAACCACAAAGTTCACAAAGACAGCAACTTATCTTCTTTGTGTTCTTCGTGCCTTTGTGTCCTTTGTGTTAGGTCGTTCCCGTTCGTAACGTCCTCTCGAAATTGCAACTGGTACAAATGATGATACACCCCACCCCGTAAAAGCAAGTCCTGATGGGAGCCGGATTCCACAAGATGCCCCCTACCATCAATGGGGGCAAGCACAAAGATACGGTCCGCGTTGCGAATCGTGCTAAGGCGGTGGGCAATGACCATGGTGGTGCGCCCCCGCGCCGCCAAAAGTCCGTCCAATGCCGCCTGTACTGCCCGCTCCGATTCGCTGTCCAGCGAGGAGGTGGCTTCATCCAGAAGCAAAATAGCGGGTTCTTTCAGCAGGGCGCGGGCAATCGCAATACGTTGCCGTTGCCCCCCGGAAAGACGCACCCCCCGTTCCCCCACCAACGTGTCGTACCCCTGTGGCAACGCCATAATAAAATCGTGGGCGTTTGCCGCGGTTGCCGCCGCGATAATTTCTTCGTCGGTGGCCTCTAGTCTTCCGAATTGAATGTTGCTTCGGACGGTTTCGGCAAAGAGCACGGTTTCCTGCGGTACACTTGCTATACCGCCGCGCAGGTCATCAAGGTTCAATTCGCGTACATCTATAGTATCTATCAGCACCCGCCCCGCAGTGACATCATAAAAACGGGGAACCAAATCCAGCAACGTAGATTTGCCCACCCCGCTTACACCCACCAACGCGATAATTTCCCCCGGCTGAATGTCAAAACTGATATTTTCCAGAACCGGGGTGTCAGTGCCATAGGCGAAATGCACATTTTCAAAGCGCACTGCCCCCCGCATTCGGGGTAGAGGTTTGGCATCGGGCGGGGATTGAATGGCGGGAACGGTATCCAATAATTCAAAAATCCGTTCGCTTGCCCCCACTGCCCGCTTCAATGTGCTGTAAGCGGCTACAAACATGCCCATCGCATTCGCAATCAGGGTGGCATACAGCAGAAATTCAAAGAGTTTGGCGGCAGTTAATCGCCCCGCCAACACTTCCTGCCCGCCGAACCAGATCACCAAAACCAACCCACCCATGAAAGAGCCGCCAATCAACGGACCATAAAAGGCACTCAATTGCGCCCGCTTTCGCACCGCGCCGAACTGGGTTTCGATGGATTCCCCGAAGCGCATCATGGCAAAGCGTTCACGCACAAAGGTTTTTACCACCCGTATCGCCCCCAGCGATTCCTCCATCACGCTGTTTGCCGCCGCCAAATGGTCTTGTGCCTCGCGGGTTAATCGCGCCACCTGCCGCCCGAACAAGCGGGTGAGCACCACCAGAAGCGGAGCGGTAATAAATACAGCGATGGTGAGCCGCCAGTTCAGCACCAGCATAATGGTCAGTGCGCCCGCCGACAGCACCACCCGGTCAATCAAATTGGTAATCGTGGAGGTAACGGCGTTTTGCACCATCCCCACATCATTGGTCATGCGCGAGGTGACTTCGCCCAAACGGGTATGAACAAAAAAGTTCAAATCCAAACGCACCAGATGGTCAAACAGTTGGCGGCGCAGATCGCTGACAATCCGTTCGCTGACCCATTCCAAAATGTAATTGGCGGCAACCGAAATAAACAGTCGTCCTACCAGTACTGCGCCGATGACCATGGCGACTTGATTGAGCGCAGAAGCATTGGTGTCGTTAAAGACCGATTCCAGTAACAGACTGATTTGGGAAGGAATAACCAGATTGAGAGCGGTGCTGACTAAGACGAGTGCGGTGGCAACTGCCAACCGCCAGCGATGGGGGCGGGTGAGGGAAAAAAGGCGGAGGAGATCGTGCATTGAAAAAAGGGGCGGGTTGAGTAGTGCATACCCAACCCGCCCCCACCTTCCTTTAATTACCGTTCGGCAATGCCTGGAATTCTTTGCCTTGCAATTGGTCCATGCCAATCAGGGCATCCACCAAGCCATAGTTTACCGCTTCCTGCGCGGTGAAATAGCGGTCACGGTCGGTATCCCGTTCGATGGCTTCCAACGGTTGCCCCGTGTGGTTGGCGAGGATGCCATTCAACCGTTCGCGCAGACGCAAAATCTCGCGGGCTTGAATGTCAATATCGCTGGCTTGCCCGCTAAAGTTGCCGCTCATCAACGGTTGGTGCATGTGGATGGTGGCGTTCGGCAGGGCATAGCGTCGCCCTTTCGTGCCCGCCGTCAACAACACCGTGCCGAAGCTGGCGGTCATCCCAACCGCAATCGTGGAAATCGGTGCCTGAATGTGTTGCATGGTGTCATAAATCGCCATGCCCGAATAAATTACGCCCCCCGGAGAGTTAATAAACATCTGAATTTCACGTTCCGGGTTTTGCTGGTTCAGATAGAGCAATTGCGCCACGACTAGATTCGCCAGATTCGGCTCCACCGCCGACCCCACGAACACAATGCGCTCTTTCATCAACAGCGAATAAATATCATATGCCCGCTCGCCGCGCCCACTGGATTCAATCACCATGGGAATCACGCCATTATAAAAATCACTCATTTGAGGTCCTCTCTGGGTTGACCCTATAATGGTCAACAGTTACTGCCGTTTCTCGCCTGTGTTTCAAACGCTTGCCACAATGCTTCCAAATGTTCGTGGAGATGTTGTAGCATTTCATCATCAAACGGCGCAAATAGCACCGTCATCATGTGGTCACGGCTTTTTTTGACCGCCGTAATAATCGCAAGCCCCCGTTGGGTCGGCTCTACCAACACCACGCGGCGGTCGTGGATACT
>CBKYSX010000223.1:0-6634 GCA_966690745.1 uncultured Ardenticatenales bacterium | reverse complement strand
AACCTTACCCCCCGACCCCCTCTCCGTACCAGAGAGGGGGGGAATGGAAACAGACCCTACATCGCAAGCACATGTATCTAGCCCCGTCCCTTTAGGGCGGGGTGAAACGGCGACCCACCTCCCGACCCCCTCCCAAGAGGGGGAGAGCTTAACGAACCCCGCCCCCACAGATGTCGTTCCTGATTCCCGCTTTCCGCTTTCTGCTTTCCGCGCCCTGCGTCTTGCGTCCTGCGTCCTGCTCCTATCCCTCGCCCTCTGGGGCGTATGGCAACAAATCCAACTGGCAGATGTGCGCTGGTATTCCTTTTTAACGGGGTCGGATTGGAAAGCCGCGCAATGGATAGAGGCAAACACCCCCGCCGACAGCACATTTCATGTCAACGGCTTTTTTGCCTATTACGATACTACCGTGGCTGGGTCGGATGGGGGGGAATGGTTGCCTTTGATTGCGGGGCGCGACACCACTGTGCCGCCGATGATCTACGCCCACGAAGCAGGGATAGACCCCGACTATCGCGCCGACATCAATGAACGCTACAGAAGGCTGGAAGATGCGGAGCAGGAGCCACAGGCATTGGCGGCGGCAATGAAGGCGCAAGGGATAGACTATGTTTACATCGGGGGACAACAGGGGATGGTAGGCAGACCGCTTGATGATACGCCCATGAACCCACTACTCTTAGCGGAAAGCGGCGCGTTTGAAACCATCTATACCGATGAATTTGTCTGGATTTTTCGCGTTCGATAGTCTCAAGGCACTAAAGTGACCGTGCTATAAACCCATTGTTTGCAAAAAATTCAGCCGGAGTTGGAGAGCATCTGCAAAGGATGGGTCTCTAGCCCTGTTTCTTTAGAGCGGGGCAACCTATCCCACCAATACCTGCAACCACCCCTGATGTGCTTCTATCAGCCCCTGCAATTGTCGTTCGTTGGTAACGCGGCTTTGCAACGCGCTCATATGCCGTGCCAATGCCTTAATATCAATATCGGGACGCACCCGTGCCAGAGCGGAGAGGAAGGCACTATCATCCTGGGTCAAAGGTAGCCTGTACCGTTGGGTGACACGCCGCTTGAACTGTTGGTAGTAATGGCGTTGAATCGGCGCACGGAGCCGCGCCCGCCGGTAGAGCCACGCCAACCCCTGCACATATTCCCCCGCCTCGCGCCGCAGATGTTCATTCGGAAGCGGAATCGCCCGCCCGAACCGCCGCCCCCGCAAAATCAGCCACATCGCCATCATCCCCACTGCATACAAAATGCCCCATCCCCACGGCGTTCGCACCATCTGATAGAGTAACCCTTGCTCCAAATCCACGGCGAAGTTGGAGCCAAACCCATGATGGTATTCATCAAAATAATGGGTGACATCGGCGGGCAGTTGTGCCAACAGGCTTTCGACAAAGGCACTTTCGTCGGGGTCGCGCAGGGCAAGATTGGTAAAGGGTTCGCTGGTAGGAAATACCCACAATTGCCCCTCGCCATAGGGCATGAAAAACGCACCCACTACTCCATCGGCATCTGCCAGCAAGGGGGTTGCGCCTTCCGGCAATTCATACCGATCCCAACTCTGATACCGCCCCTCGCCCGCTTTCAACCAGGGGACGGTAGGGTAAAGGGTATTGTCTGTACTATCATTATCGGTAGATTCAATCTCAAACGCATCGCCTATCGTAAAGGTTGGCACATCTGCCAATATCAATATCCCGCCCTCATCTACCCAATCACGTAAGGCTTCGGATTCCTCTTCCTCAATAAACTCAATCGGGGAAATCATCCAAAACACCCCGTCCACCCGATTCATGGTGAAGGTGCCCGGTTGATACCGTTCAACCTGATACTCTAACGCCTCCATCCACAAAAACAATGCCCGCGCCCCCACGCGCCCGTTGGCATACGTGGAGCCGGGAAGCAAGTCCGTTTCGTCTGTGTTCTGGCTCTGGGCGGTAATCACCGTGAGTGCTATCAACAACACCAACAAAAAGCCAAAGATAATCCACTCTCTGCGACCACTCATCAGCGCACCGTCCCTTTGGGTGGATTCATCCGGCGTAATTCTTCAATCTGACCCTGCATCTGTTGAAAATCACTTTCGCCAAAAGGGGCATGACCGTACCACACACGGTCAAATTGCGTCACCACCGGGCGGAGGGCGGTATGAAGCGGGGCGCGGTTCACCACCGTTGCCAACACCTCCTGATTGGTCAGGGTACGGTCAAAGCGGAGTAAACCAACTTCATCTAAGTGGAGCAGGGCGGCGAGATAGAGCAACCGCATTGCCTCCCGGAAATCCCCGGTTCCGGCGGCGGAGGTGGCTTTTTCCTGTGCTTCGGCGGCATGAATCGGAATTTCGCCAAAGGTGTCTAACGTATCCCCTTTATGCATATTGCGGCGCACCATTCGTACTACGAAAAAGACCAGCACCCCGATCACAATCACCCCGACCACGCCTACCATGGCATCAAATAAGCCCCGCGTTTCCGGGCTGGCATCCGGCAAAAGGTCGGATAACCAGCGCAAAAACCGTTCAATTAACGAAAAATCCGTTTCTTGAAATTCGGGGCGCGACAATACATTTTCCAGCCGTTCGCGGCTGTCATCGGGAAGGGTGGTTTGGGGGTTTCGCAAGCGGGTGGCAAGGTCGCGTAGGGTTTCGGCGGCGGTCTGCGGGGATTGTGCCAGCACTTCATCCCATGTTTCTTCTGCCAGATTGATGGTCGTTCCATCCGCCAGCGTCACTGCCCGTAGCCCGCCCAGCAGAGTTTCTGCCGTTACTGTATCGCCGCTTTCCAACGCGCCTGCCGCCGCTTCCAGCGTGGCAATCGCGTCTTCAACCGTCGGGGTTTGGGCGTGGCTGATGGCAGGGGCAAGCACCACCCACGCCGCCACCATTCCGACCAAAATAATAAAAATACGTTGCATGGTTACAAACTACTGATAGCCCCTGCTAAGAAGACCAATCCGCCAATCAAGCCGCAGGCTACAACAATTACAAGGGTATAAATTCCGGCAAGGGTTAGAATCGCACGGCGCGGAGCCTCGCCAAAAACCGTTTCTTGGGTCACCGGGGCGGCGGTCAGATTATATGGTTCACCCGCCGCCGTTTGCGCCATCAATGCTACATCCAGCCCCTCACTTCGCACCCGCAGGTCAAAATAAAGCATACTGGTCGTGGCGTACAGGATGGGATTGACCAGAATCAATATCAACAGCTGGGCAATCGGCTGTACGGCGGTAAAGAAAAGGGGGTTTTCGGTCAACCCCATTCCGATACCCCCCGCAATACCCAGGACCCCGCCAATAAGAACGCCGATAATCAGAGTAAAGATGTAATACAATACAAACAGTGCCAGAACGCGCCGACCCCCTGTGGAAATCAATAACCACCCGCGCCTTAATGCTTCAACAGCATCCCGTTCCTCGTACATGACGATGGAGTAGGCAAGCGTCATTGCGAAACTGAACAACGTTATAATCGCCAGGGCAAAAGGGGTTCCAATAACTGTGAAGAGCAAGATGAAAGAAGGAATAAACACAATCAACCCGAACAGAATTAGCACAAAGACCAACGCCACCACTTTACTTAATTTGGCGCGGACTGCCGCCCACATCTCCCCAATCGAACTCCGTTTGCCTTCCAGCAGAAAATCCTTCACCGCCGCCGCCATCCCCGCCACTTGAAAAGCAGTGGTAAAGCCACTGACCAACGAAAACGCTAGGGAGGCGGCAAGCACCAATAAATTGCTGGAAAACAGCAAACCGGGGTTTTCCGCAATCATATCAGGGGCGAGCAGAGGCAAACTCCCCAAAACACTGGTTGCAAAGAGAAAAACGGTAGCGGGGATGTTCAAAATGGTGCTATAAAGCAATACCGCGCCAAAATGATTGCGGTAGAAATAGACCACGCGATCCAACAAATCCCCGATGCTCATCGGGCGCAATTCAAAAATGCGGCTGGTGTAAGATGGTGGTGCGGCAATAGGCGTTTCCATTACGGAAAGAGTCTCCTTCAACAAAAATCGGTAGTCATTGCTCAATGCAGATTACAACGAAGCAGATTTTAACGTATCCATTAAGAGTGTACTAATCGAGCGGGCGCGAGTAGTTAAGGCACGGTCGGCGCGGGTGGTGGTCAGGCGCAAATCGCGGGGACGCAGAGCGGGGTCAGTATAGGCAGGGGTAATTCCGGCGGGGTCTACCTGCTCATGGGCGGCAATCAATACGCCTAGCGCGTAACGGCTGACCACTTCGGGACCCACCAAATGCCACATGCCCCGCCGTTGCTCCGATGGCATAGTAGCGAGTTCCCAGAGTTGCATTGCCAGATCATCGGGGCGAATCGGACAGCGCAGTTCGTCTACGAAGAGGGTAATAGGCTCCCGATTCCGTAAAGCATTGGCAACCCATGCGCTACGCGGGTCTAACGGCGCAAATTCGGTAATCAGTGAAGTGCGAACAATAGCGGCAGTCGGGATGATTTCTTGTATGAGTGCCTCTGCTTCTGCTTTGGCACGTCCGTATGGCGTAATGGGGTCGGGCAGGTCGTTTTCGCTATAAGGCGCGTGTAGCCCGTCAAACAAGGCATCCGTACTAAGATGAATCAAAGCCGCGCCTGTTTCGGTACAGGCATGGGCGATATTACGCGTAGTGACAACAATATCCCGTTCGTGGTTCGCGCCATAGGCAGTATGAATTACAAGGGAGGGTTTACTTTGAGCAAGCAGGGTTTTAACGGCGGAGTCGTCAGCAAGGTCTACCGTCACGGCAGGGGCAGAAGATACCAGCGTGGTACGTTGGGTGGCTGTAATTTTGAAGGCTGGCGGTGCGAGGCGAATCAGGTAACTTCCCAACAATCCCGCACCGCCGGTGATGAGGGTATGCATGGTTATTCTTGATTCAACAAAGGTGGGTGCTTTCCCGCTAACTCCAATACTTCACGCAGATTGACCAGTCCTTCACGGTTAAGATCTAATACAAGAATCGTTGCACGTCCGATGGGCGTTCGCCCAATCATATATAAATAATCTTCACTCCATTCAAAGTGTTCATGCCAACGATGAATGCGGGGATTGTAAATAGGGACAACCTCTTGCAATATTGGGTCTATTGCTTCTACTTTATCAAGTTTTGCCCCATTACATCCCCCACATGCCAAAGCCAAATTATCGAAAACAGTCGCGCCACCCTTGGCGCGTGGTATTACATGATCAATTGGAAAGATGGTTGAACTGTAGTCGGCAAGCATACAACAATACTCACATGGCCTGTTTGCACGCTGAATGACACGACGGCGCAGTTTTTCGGGGATTTTTACGCTTGTCATCTGGTAGTGGGAGATTTAATTCCCAAAGAATCCATCAAAGTATCAAGGGTTGTACCGCGAACTTTTGCTAACGTTACGAGTGCTTTTAATCGTTCAGCATCTAACTTCTCGATTTCGGCTGTTAGAGCAAGAAATTCCGTTTGCTCTTCTTGTGTCATCGTTTCGTCTTCAAGATTCTCCCGCAACGCAACATACCGTTGTTGCGCTTCACGCGGCAACCCACGATTGATGATTTGGAAAAGTTCGGTTTCTTCCTTACTCAGATGGGGCTGTCTGCGCTCTGCGCTTATCTTTCGCAAACGCTCCATGAGCGTATCCAATTTGTCATTGGGCAAGGATTCCGCAACTTCCACCAATTGCTCAACCGTATTTTCCGTATCCACAGTGTCAATCTGAACTAGAGACATGCTACCCTCCTGCGAAAAAGGTCTGACATGATTATAGTGTATTCCGTGCAGAAATGGAGTGAAAGAGAAATCGTTCAAAAAGATTCGATACATAAAAAGAGGGTGAGGCTCTAAAGCCTCACCCTCTTTTGCTTACTCCTCTTTCGGCAAAGTTGGATATTCGTTGGTCTGGTCCCCTTCCCGAATCATCTCGGTCAGGGAACTGATGGTATTTTTGATCACCCGCGCCGCTTTCTTCATGGGACGGTCACTGTGTTTGGCGACAAAATCTTCTGCCGCTTCGTTCAAGGGAACCGGGTTGGTCAAATCACGCAGGTTTGCCTGATGTTCAATCAACCACAGATAGAGGTCGGTTTCGGTGCGATGGGGAAAATCCGCCAAAATATCATGGGCGCGGATATACTCCACAATCGGCATATAAATGGTGTCATACCAACTCTGGACGGCTTCGTCCCAGCGAATTTCACGGTTCAGGTTGATTCCCAGATACCAGCGATGGACGCTGATATGTTCCAGTAATTTTTCATATTGCCCGGGAAGTGTCAGACGTACTTGATGTCCGGGGCGCAAAATATCGAGATGGGTCGCTTCATAAAACTCCATTTTCTCAATTTGGCGAATCACCATGTCAAGGTCGGTATCGGGCGTAATCTCAATCGGGGTATCTATCTGTGTGACATAGGCATCTATAAAATCCTGCCCACGTTCTTTGGCAACCGAAACGCGGTGATTGCCATCTTTCACAAAATAGACATCTCCAATCTGGTATACCTCTATCGGGGGCAACTTTGCTTGCCGATGAAAGGCGGCATCTATATTGAGCCAGCGGTCGCGGGTATGTCGTTGGGTTGGCAGAAAAGCGCGGTCAAAATCGCGGTAGCGTCCAACGCTACCGGCAATCTGGTTC
>CBKYSX010000222.1:0-6639 GCA_966690745.1 uncultured Ardenticatenales bacterium | reverse complement strand
CATGCCGATTGCCCCAAAAGGTGTGACCCGCCCCTACGAATGAATCGGGATTGAGGTTAATTCCCGGTTACGCCGGGACGCGTTCTTTTTGCTCGCGGTTCCAGTGGCGGTGGGCGGCGAGGGCGGCGATGAAGGGGGCGGTGAAGCCGTCCAGCGAAGCATCGTCGCGGAGGGTGATGACCCCGTGGGTGTCGGCAATGCCGCCATCGGAAAGGGTGACATCGGGCAGGGCGGCGGCTTCTAACAGGCGTACCCCCTCCCCCGTCGCGCCGATGGTTTTGCAATGTTTGTAGGTTTCATTGACGAAATGGAGTGCCGCGCCTTCCTGCGCCAGCGCATCTACACTGGCTTTACCGCCGGGGATGTAGAGCGCGTCATACATAATGGAGCTCGTGGTGCGGAAGTTCTTTTTGACTTCCACCTCCTCCCCATCGGCACTTGCCACCATCCCCAATTTCTTCGACACCAGTTCCGCCATCGCGCCTTCTTCCTTTAACGCTTTCTGGATATGGGCAACTTCGGCGTGGTTGAAACCTTCCGCCAGCAGGATTGCCACGCGGCGGCTCTTCGCACTTTGCACAGTATTGACCATGCTGAGCGCGGCGGAATAGCCGGGGGCGGCGGCACCGCGCCGGTCAGACGGGGGCGGGGCGGGCGATTCGGAAAGGTAGCTGATGTCGCCGTTGACGGTTTTCACCCCGACTTCTTCCGCCACGCGCCGCGCAAGGTCTTCATCTATATGGTAAATCAGTTGCACCATGCGTTCGCGGATGTGCATGGTTTCGACCTTGCCCAATTCAAACTGGAACGCCTGCGCGATGTGCTCTTGTTCGGGTTTGGACTGGCTGACATAGAACAGGGTGGATTGGGTGAAGTAGTCGTTGAAGCTTGCGCTCCGTTCGCGGACTTTGTGCGCGTCAATTTTTTCGGCGTAGCTGACGTAGCCCTGCATGTGTTGCGGGGCTTGCATCGGGCACCCGTTGCCAAGCGAATTGGGTTCGTAGGCGACGCGCCCTTTGTTGATGGTCTGGCGCATGTAGCCGTCCCGTTGGTTGTTGTGCACGGGGGCGATGGGGCGGTTGATCGGGATTTCGGCAAAGTTCGGTCCGCCGAGGCGAATCAGTTGGGTGTCGGTGTAGGAGAAAAGCCGCCCTTGCAGAAGCGGGTCGTTGCTGAAATCAATCCCCGGTACAACATGCCCGGGGTGGAAGGCGGCTTGTTCGGTTTCGGCAAAGAAGTTGTCCGGGTTGCGGTCTAACACCATTTTGCCGATGCGCCGGACGGGGACGAGTTCTTCGGGAATGATTTTGGTGGCATCCAGCAGGTCGAAATCGAAGGCGAATTCGTCTTCTTCTTCCACGATTTGCACGACGAGTTCGTATTCGGGGTATTGCCCCGCCTCAATCGCTTCCCACAGGTCGCGGCGGTGGTAATCGGGGTCTTTGCCGCCCAGTTTCTGCGCTTCGTCCCAGACCAAGCCGTGTGTGCCGAGCAGGGGTTTCCAATGGAATTTGACGAACCGCGCTTTGCCTTCGGCATTCACCAAACGGAAGGTATGCACCCCGAAGCCTTCCATCATGCGGTAACTGCGCGGAATCGCCCGGTCGGACATCGCCCACATAATCATGTGCAGGGATTCGGGCATCAGCGAGATGAAATCCCAGAAGGTGTCATGCGCGGCGGATGCCTGCGGCATTTCGTTGTGCGGTTCGGGTTTGACGGAGTGAACCAGATCGGGGAATTTCTGGGCATCTTGAATAAAGAAGACGGGGATGTTGTTGCCTACGAGGTCGAAGTTGCCTTCTTCGGTATAGAATTTGGTGGCAAAGCCCCGCGCATCCCGCGCCGTATCCAGCGAGCCGCGAAAGCCCGCCACGGTGGAGAAGCGCACAAAGACGGGTGTTTTTTTGGAGGGGTCTTGCAGGAAGGCGGCTTTGGTGTATTCCGCCATGGATTCGTAGACTTGAAAATAACCGTGTGCCCCCGACCCCCGCGCATGGACGATCCGTTCGGGGATGCGCTCATGGTCGAAGTGGGTCATCTTTTCGCGGAAGATGAAATCTTCCATCAGGGTGGGACCGCGCGGACCGGCTTTCAGCGAGTTGTGGTTGTCGCTAATCCGCACTCCCTGATTGGTGGTCAGGTATTCGCCGTCGGCATCCTCGCGGTGGTGGTTCAGCCATTTATCTTTTTCATTGTGGCTCATGGATTTTCCTTTCTTTTTGGTGATGCTGGTTCGATGGGGTCAAATCCCGCGCCGGGACCGCATTGTCCCTGTTTTTAATTCCTACGCTTCGGGGAACGAGGGTATGGGGGAGACCGCCCCGGCGAGGCGGTGCAGTGCAACGAAAATACCGACAAACGGGGTTGCGGTAAGGCATGGGACGTGGTGCAGGTAGTCCATGCCGGTCCGACATCGCCCCCGTTTGTCAGTATTTATTAGGATAGCTACGCAAGGGAGCAGGCGCAAGACACAGGCGGGTACAAAAAAGATACCATGACGAGAATTAGCCACATTTATCAATATCAATTCTGTGCCCACAATGTCCGTGTGGTAGGGGCGGGTCAGGCTTACCGAAACATTCCAAAATGCACCCGTTGACCCGCCCGCCGTTGGACAGGAAACCGATTTGCCGATGGGAACACGACCACGGCGGGCGGGTCAATAGGCTCCATGCCATAACAGGTTCCATTCCCTGACCCGCCCCTACGATCAATGTCCAACAATGGGATGTAGGCGTTACCCCTACGGCTTTTTTCGGCTGTGGTACAATACGGTTTGGCACCATTCAGGCGAAGGAGGGTACGTTTGTGAACCACCATTCTGTCATCGTTCGTGACCCGGAAATTCTGGGGGGTACGCCTGTCTTTGCAGGAACGCGCGTCCCTGTTCAGACATTGTTGGATTATCTGGCGGCTGGCGATAGCGTAAGCGAATTTTTAGAGCAATATCCCTCCGTCCGACCGGAACAAGTGGCGGAATTGTTGGGCTATTTCCATGAGGTGATTGAACAAGTTGCATGAAGATATTGCTTGATGAAAACCTGCCAAAAGATTTGCAATCGGAGTTTGGGAATCACGATGTCAAAACCGTCACCGCCATGGGCTGGTCGGGTACCAAAAACGGGGCGTTGTTACGGTTGGCGGAGGCAGAGTTTGAGGTATTCGTTACGGCAGATAGAAATTTTATTTACCAGCAAAACCTTCGCAACACCACCCTTATTTTTGTCGTTTTACAGGTGCGAAATACACGTCTTGATAGTCTAACTCCCTTGATTCCCGAAGTTCTGCAACGGTTACAAGGTGCAACAGCAGGCGATGTTATCATGGTATCTTCGCCTGTAGATGACGATAACTAATCCCCCGTTCTGCTTTGTGGTACAATCCACGCCCTTATCCCTTATATATCCAGATAAATGATTAGTCGGGGGTTGCATGGCTACATAAGTAAACGCGCACCCCCACACCTTAGACCCCAGGAGTAATGAGAATGAATAATGAACGGCGCGTTCGCACCCGTTTTGCGCCCAGCCCCACTGGAACGTTGCATGTCGGCAATGTGCGTTCTGCGATTTTCCCGTGGTTGTGGGCGCGGCATAGCGGCGGCGATTTTATTCTGCGGATTGAAGATACCGACCAAACCCGCTACAAGGAACATGCCTTGCAAGCGATTTTTGATACGTTGGCGTGGTTGGGGATGGATATAGATGAGGGACCCGATGGTCCTGACGCGCCGCCCAACCGTTATTTCCAGACACAACGGCGCGAGCTGTATGTCAATGCGGCGAATCAGTTGGTGGCGCAGGAGAATGCCTACCCCTGCTATTGTTCGTCCGAACGGTTGGAGGCATTGCGCGAAAGCCAGAAGGCACGCAACCTGCCCACAGGGTATGACCGCCATTGCCGCTATCTGACAGCGGAACAACGCGCCGAAAAAGAGGCAGAGGGGATTACGCCGGTGATTCGCTTTGCCTTCCCCACCGATGGCACGACGATTATTCACGACCATCTGCGCGGGGCGATTACGATAGAGAACCGCACGGTGGACGATATGATTTTGCTGAAAAGTGATGGTCTGCCGACCTATCACCTCGCGCATATGGTGGACGACCACGATATGGGCATTACCCATGTGATGCGCGGCGATGAGTATATTGCGACCTACCCTCTGCATGTGAAGTTGTATGAGGCGTTTGGCTGGGAGTTGCCGATCTATGTCCACCTGCCGTTGATTTTAGACCCGAGCGGCAAGGGCAAGATGTCGAAGCGGAAACAAAACGCGGACGGGACGGAATCCGACCAGATGACGATGATTCACGAGTTCCGCGAGGCGGGCTATCTGCCGGAGGCGATGTTCAATTACATCTCGCTATTGGGCTGGTCACCTGGCGCGGAGGAAGACATCGTGACCCGCGAGGTGATGGTGGAACGCTTCGATGTGGCGGATATTAAAGCCAGCCCCGCCAAATTCGATTATGAGAAGTTGGAATTTATCAACGGCTGGTATATCCGCCATACGCCTGTGGAGAAATTGGCGGACTTGGTGACACCGTTCTTGGAAAAAGCGGGGTTGCCCACCGACTCTGACCGCTTGATGGAGGTTCTGCCGTTGGTGCAGGAGCGGATGAAGACGCTGGCGGAAGCCCCCGAACTGCTGGATTTCTTCCTTGCGGATGCACCCCTGCCTGCCACCACGGACCTGATTCCGAAGAAGATGGATGTGGCGAGTACGGTGAAGGCGTTGCAGACGGTGCATACCGCCCTGCAAACCGCCGAGTGGACGCACGATGGCATTGAGGCGGCGTTGCGCGGCGCGGCGGAGCAATTGGGGTTGAAGCCGGGGCAGGTCTTCCCTGCGGTGCGCGTGGCGATTACCGGGCGGGTTCATGCCCCCGGCATCTTTGAAACGGTGCAACACATCGGGCGGGAGCGGGTGTTGGAACGGATTGAGCGGGCGGTGGGGTTGTTGTGATAGGTTTACAATAAACACGGGGTTGAAACCCCGTGCTAAGAGAACGAAACCCTAACGGGTTTAGCCTCGCAGAGGCTTTGTTCTTCTAGCACGGATGCTTTAGCCCCGTGGACTTATTAAAAAATGGACAAATTACAAAAACTTTTCAATCAAGTTGTAGAAGCTCACACTAACCATCAGAATTTAATCCCTCTTTACCTTGCTTATCTATTCAAACAAAAAGGGTTAAAATTATCAGACAACCAAATTAAAGATATAAAAAATCAGATCTCCACTCAAAATAAGCAAGATGAGATAAGTTTCACGCTAGATATTGATGAAAAACTTATTGACTTTCACAGACTGGGAACAAGGCAAGGTGAAGAGTTTTTAATAGATTGGGGCAACGAAAACGATCTTGAGTTATTTTTAAATCGCATTAGTGAAGGGATAAATACCATGATGATAGAAACGATCCCAAAGCTAAGTGACACGCTATTGAAGCATCTCAAGACGGAGTCAAAATCAGCAACGAGAGAAGACAAAAGGAATGAAAATACATTTAAAAAATCTTTGAATAAGCAATGGGGGAAAACTCTTGACCTTTTAGATATGCTTCTAGTGATTGCATTGGATATGGGAGATAACTTTACGACAGATTATTCAATTAATCACGCCTATAGTCATAGAGATTTTGTTTTCGAAGTACTTGTTAAATTCCATTCTCGTAGTTGTCAGGTAATGAAAGAAATCATTACATTATTAAGAGCTGGACTAGCAGATGGTGCTTTTGCAAGATGGAGGACATTACACGAAATTTCTGTTACAAGTTCCTTTGTTAGTAAGCATGGTCAAGACACTGCTGAAAGATACTTGAAACATGAAGTGGTAGAATCCTATAAAGCCGCCAAGCAATATATGGAGTATTCCAAGATTTTAGAGAATATAACCATTACGGATAAGGAGATTAAAGAATTGAAATCTAAAACCGAAGATTTGTTAATGTTATATGGATCTACTTATGATGAGCCATATGGTTGGGCAGTTAAAGCATTAGGAAAAGATGTTAATGGCAAATATCGACCAAAGTTCAGCCATATTGAAAAAGATGTTTTCTTGGATCATCTACGTCCATATTATCAATGGTCTAGTGATAATGTTCACGCCCATGCAAGAGGATTATTTCATCGTTTAGGCAACCCTGAAGAAATGGACGACATATTATTAGCAGGCTATAGCAATATTGGCTTAGAGGAACCCCTATATTTCAGTGCTTTTTCATTTGTACAAATAACAATCACTTTGCTACTGACAAAGCCCACAATAGACACACTTGTATGGAGTAATATTTTAATAAAACTTGTTGATGAAATTAAGCAGTCAATCCTTCAAACAGCTAATGATAGCCCTTAAAATATAATGTATATCTACAAATAGGTTGTCAGATTGTCAATAAAGGGAAAATTCTTGTGACTACTCTTCCTATATGGACGCTCGCCGTCCACCACGACAGTTCGCCGTATTACCTGAAAGCCAACGCGGACGGGACGAAAACGGTGCGCCTCCGCACAGGGGTGGACGCACCGGTAGAGCAGATGTTTATCCGTACCGCGCCCGATGGCGAACAAAAGATGACCCCGATGGTGCGCGGGGGGTCGGACGGTGTGTGTGTGTGGTGGGAAGGGGAA
>CBKYSX010000221.1:0-6685 GCA_966690745.1 uncultured Ardenticatenales bacterium | reverse complement strand
GTTTCTACCCGTTACGTCCCCTTTACGGTTGGGGTTGCAGGTAAATCGGCTCCAGCGTGTGCGGGTCGTCCTGTTCGCCTTTTTGCAACCGTTGGTGTGCCAACATTGCCAATACTCCGGGGCGACGCAGGGCGAGAGCATTGGGTACAAATTCAATGATTTGTGTACTTGCCTGTTCCACTTGCACCCTTTCATCCGCAGTAAATTCTCCTACGGCTTTGATAGTAATATCAGCTTCATAAGCTTTCAAGGATGCTATAATCGCTTCCATCTTACCGTAGGCAGGGGGTATGGGCATGGTATAGGACGCAGGGTCATTCATATTGGGTTGGTAAAAATGGTAGGCAAACCGTCCACGCCCCAACGAAACAGCCGTCAGTAAAAGAGTGTGCCGTGTCAGGTACGGCGCGGCGATAATGTCCAACGTGGAAATGCCCAGCAACGGGAGGTTGAGCGCGGCAACCAAGCCCTTGGCAACACTCATAGCCACTCGTAGTCCGTTAAGCGAACCGGGACCCCGCGCCACCGCAACGGCGGTCAGGTCGCTCATCCTGGTTTCGGTATGTTTGAAAGCTTCGTCAATAGCGGGAACGAGCCATTCGGTATGGTGTTTATCTGTGGTGCGCCACGTCTGTTCCACAATAAGGGTCTCGCCATCATACAGGGCAAGTCCGGCAAGGCGTGTGGCGGTATCAAGAGCCAGAATCATAGTGAGAGATTGAGAGTGGAGCATGAAGAGAAGGGAGTTGTCACGCCTCGCTCTCCGCTCTCCGCTCCCCATCTAAAACGGTATTTAACTCTGTGAGTAAGGTATCTGCCCGTTCGCCCTCTGCTTCAAAGCGGAAATGGCGGCGGGTATCATCCATGGGAGTGATAGTGATATGAAGGGCATCGGTAGGGAGCCACGCCGCCCCTTTTGCCGACCATTCAATTACCACAACCCCTTCCCCTTCCAGATACTCCTCTAATCCGATAGTGGCAAGGTCGGCGTTGCCTTCGGTACGATAGAGGTCTATATGATACAACGGAATTCGCCCCTCAGTATATTCATTAATGAGCGTAAAGGTAGGGCTTCGTACCGCACCGGTAATCCCCAATCCCTTCGCAATTCCCTGCGTCAAATGGGTTTTGCCCGCGCCCAATGTGCCATCCAGTAATATAATATCACCGGCATTCAGCTGTTCGCCCAAACGGATGCCCAGGGTGCGGGTGGCTTCGGGACTGGTGGTTTCCAATTCAATCATAAGGTTTCTGTCAGATATAGCGTGTTGATGATGATATGCTCCATTATAGCCCAACTTTGGCAAGCGCGATGGTCAAAATCTAAACCATTGTCCCCTTCATTCGCAGAGCATATTCAGCTATGCTACTATGTACCCATTCATCCGTAAGGTATGAGGCTACCTTGAGTTCATACCACCATACTCAGACCCCTTAATAGCAGTATGCGATATCTGATTATTTCTGATATACACGCCAACGTGGTCGCGCTCGAAAGCGTGTTAAAAACCGTTGAAGATGCCAACATTGATCGTGTCTGGTGTTTAGGGGACACAGTGGGATATGGACCAAACCCGAATGAATGTGTCGCCAAAGTGCAGGAAATCGCCGATGTCTGTCTGGTGGGCAATCACGATTGGGCGGCATTGGACAAATTGGACATCAGCGATTTTAACCCTGAAGCCCGTTTTGCGATTGAATGGACTCAATCCCAACTCACCGATGCCAGCCGCGACTTTCTGAATCAATTAGAGGGACGACTGGATACGGTTCACCCCGATTTTACACTTGCCCACGCCAGTCCCCGCCATCCGATTTGGGAATATTTGCTCTATCCCACGACTGCGATGGAAAACTTCGATTTTTTCGAGACTCGTTTTTGTCTGGTCGGGCATACCCATAAGCCAATTATCTTTCAGCAATTCAACGACCAACCCGACGCTCTCCCTCTCGCCTTTCCCCAGCCCGCCACCGATGTACCGCTCCCTATCGCCCACGCGGAAGGGGTGCGGCTGATTCTAAACCCCGGCTCGGTAGGGCAACCCCGTGATAACAATCCCCGCGCCGCCTACGCCATTTACGATGACGAGGCAGGCACGTTTACCTTCCATCGGGTCTTGTATCAAATCGGTGAAACGCAACGGCGCATGGAAAATGCAGGCTTGCCCGAACGGCTCATCGAACGCCTTGCCTACGGGTGGTAGCACACAGGACGCGGGACGCAGAAAGCAGAAACAACAAAGGATATTAACCACAAAGGTCACATAGAACAACAAGAGGAAAATAGTCTTTGCCGTTTTCTGTGACCTCTGTGTTCTCTGTGGTTTAATTGTCGTTCTTGCGTCCCGCGCCCTACTTTCCGCATTTCCGGAAGTCATGGGAACAAATTTCATTCGCCCTACGTTTCTCTCCATAGAGCAGAACCCCATCTTAAAAATCTATCACTAATAGCCAAAAAGCAAGGTCTGCGTTGTTTAACCAAAGAGAGGCATGTCGCGCCTCTCATTACCCAACCCATCATACAATTGGCACGGTATCGCGAAGGAGCGATGCCCCGCCGGAGGAGAGAGAAGATGGCAAAGCAACGGGTCTTTCAAACCATAGTCGTAATTTTGTTGTTGGTTCTTACGGCGTGTAGTGCGTCTGGTGCCGCCCAAACAACATCTACAACTGAATCGGGGGAAAACCGTGATTCTGGGGGCGATGCCGCCGCCCCGATGGAACCTGAGTCCGCACCTGCACCTGCCGCGGAAGAAGCTCCGGCAGATGAGGACGATGCTATGGGGTTTGTCTTGGATGGCACTATTGAGGAACAGCAAGAAAACGCCCAGAACGCCCAAAATGCTGACCGCAAAATCGTCTATACCGCCTCACTGGTTCTGGAAGTAGACGACCCCCGGCAGGAAGCACAGGCGTTGTACGGTATCGCCACACGCTATGGCGGCTTCGTGAGTAGCGGGAATGTCTACGAATACGGTGAAGATGAAGAGGGCAACCCGATTTTCCGTGCCGATATTCAATTGCGGGTCGCGGCGGATCAATTTATGCGGGCACAAGAGGAATTGCGCGGGATGGCAAATGAAGTGGTCAGCGAACAGGTGAATACGCAGGATGTGACCGGGGAATACACCGATGTCGAATCCCGTATCCGTAACCTGCAACGCTTAGAAGAGGAATTGCAGGTTCTGCTTGCCCAGGCAAGTGACCGGGAAGACGGCATGGAAGAAGTATTGAGCATCTACCGTGAATTGACCCGTGTGCGTGAAGAAATCGAATTGATGCAAGGACGGATTAATGTTCTTTCCGATTTGGTCAGCCTTGCCACCATCAATATCACATTGATTGCTCCCGAAGTGGAACCCCAGATTCAGGTCTTGGATGAAACATGGGACCCCGCCGTAACCCTGCGTGAAGCCCTGCGTTCGTTCACCGAAGATTTGCAAGGGGTGGCGGATGGAGCCATCTGGTTCGCCGTCACGGGTTTGCCCCGTCTGTTGATTGTCGGTTTGGTTCTGTTTATCGCTTATATCATCGGGCGGCGCATCTGGACATGGGCGCGACCTCATCTGGTTAGTAGCGGACCCACCATTACCCCCCCGCAATCCTAATTGAACCTATACAAAAAAAGCGGCGTGATTTTGTTAGAATCACGCCGCTTTTTTGTATCTGGTGTCCCCGCACAGGAGGAGTTTGATTCTGTAAAATAGGTTACAACCAAATGGCTTCCTGATGGGTAAATAAGGAGTGAGAGGAATGTCGCCCCTCTCGCATAACCCTATCCATCATTTATTACTCCATCGGAACGAAACGGGATACACCTTGTCTATTTTTGTAGGAGGGTGAATACCGACGACTTCCCGACCGGGGCAACATGGCACGGCATTGTTGAGGAGCAAGCCGCGCCGGAGGAGAGAGAGATGGTAAAGCACAGGGTCTTTTTTGCGTTGGTTGCTGTTTTGTTGGTGGTACTGTCGGCATGTGGCGGAGCCGCCGCGCCTGTTGAAGTCGCACCGCCCCTCTATGTTACATCTGTGGCTATCGTTGAAGGGGAAACACAGGTCATTACGGAAACAGTTGAGGTAGTCGTAACAGCGGCTCCGGAGGCACCTGCCAGCGAGGAAAGCAGTGCTTCGGATGGGCAAGGGGGAAGCGGGGAAATTATTGAAACCCAACAACAAAATGCTCAAAACGCCCAAACTTCCACCCGCAAAATCATTTACACATCGTCACTGGTTTTAGAAGTAGATGACCCCCGCCGCGAGGCACAGGCACTATACGGGTTGGCACAGCGGTATGGCGGTTTCGTTAGCAATGCCAATGTCTATGAATTTGGCGAGGATAACGAAGGAAATTCGATTTTCCGCGCCGATATCCAACTGCGTGTCATCGCATCCAATTTTGTCGCCGCGCAGGAAGAATTGCGCCAACTCGCCAATCAGGTGATTAGCGAACAGGCAACCACGCAGGATGTCACCGCCGAATATGTAGATGTCGAATCGCGTATTCGCAATTTGCAACGGTTAGAAGAGGAACTACAAATCTTACTAACCGAAGCCCGTACCCGCAATGATGCGATGGAAGAGGTTTTGAATATTTACCGCGAGCTTACAACGGTACGCGAAGAAATAGAAGTTTTACAGGGGCGCATCAATGTGTTGTCTGATTTGGTAGGATTGGCAACGATCAATCTTACCCTTGTTGCTCCTGAAGTACCGCCTGCACCGACCCCTACGCCCACTGCCACACCAACAGCCACCCCCACTGCAACCCCTGTGGCGTGGAATCCCTCCGAAACCACGGATGAAGCCATCCAGGCATTAACGCGGGATTTACAAAACGTTGCCGATGATGGAATCTGGTTCGCCATTACGGGGATACCCCGTTTGATTATCTGGGGAATTGTTCTGCTGATTGCTTTAATCATCGGGCGGCGTATCTGGGTGTGGGCACGTCCCCATCTGAGGGATGAAAGACCAACCATTACCCCACCCCCGCCGCCACCACCATCACCACCAACAAGTAGTTAACAGGCTTCTGAGTAAAGAGAAATGAGAAACGAGAATTTGTTTCTCGTTTCCCATTTCTCAATACCCAATACTCATTGCCCTCTACCGGGGCGACCATGTAGCCAGTACTCCCGTTGCCACCCGTTTGGGGGTGCTGTCGGGGGCAATCGGCAGAGTCCAGATTCCCGACAAACCACTTTCCGACATCCCCGCATAGAGCAGAGCTTGGCTATCAGGACTCCATAATGAAATGCTCTGGGCATATTGGTCAAAATAGCGGATGTAGTCAAAGACAAAATCTTGTGTCGGGGAAAAGAGATTCAATTCGGTATTGGTTTCACCATCCCACACATGCCACCGCAACCAGAGGTCCCCTTCCTGCCGCAACGGGGAGGCTTCGGGCGCACGTTCTACCGGTGCGTGTTCTTCGGGAACCAGATAGGCAAGTTTTTCACCATCAGGACTCCAGAAAAAAGCAATCACCGTTTCTTCGGACACCGTTATCCGTTCCCCACTTTCCACATCTTCGACATATAGCGCACCAAAAGCGGGCAACCCCACCATTTCCTCTGTAAAGGAATAGGCAATACGGCGGTTATCGGACGACCAGTTGAAACTAAACAGCCCCGTTGCTTCTCGTAGCGTCATTTCATTGGTGCCATCGGTATCGCTGATAGCAAGAATACTGACTCCGGCTTCCTCCCCTTCGCGGACATACGCAAGTTTGTCTCCATCCCTACTCCAATGGGGAGCCTGAAACAATCCGGGGGCGGGGGCAAATTCAGTTTCCTGCCCCTCGTTATCCAACAATAACAAAACATCCGTACCGATATGAGCAAACAGTGATTGACCTGTCGGTTCCCATGAAAAGAAAAAGGGCATTCCGGTATGAATCGTTTTGGCTTCACGATTATCTCCCACCGTGACGGTGCGGAGTGCCATGTTATCCTCCCAGTTGCTTAGAAATGCCAGCTGTTCCCCGGTGGGCGACCAATAGAGATAAAAAGGGGCAAATTCAGTGTCAACCCGTTGGCTGTTGCCTCCTATGGCAGGCGCAATGTGTAAAGCACTCGTAATAGCCTGGTTGGCACTATTCTGCGCCAATTCTACGTATGCCAGATTCGCACCATCGGGGGACCATGTGGGGTAGCGATAACTTATGACATTGGAGGCATCTTGCGTTATTTCCATTTTATCGGAGCCGTCGGGGGCAATCGTGAAGATGTTATTGTACGTCCCTACCACCGCGATGCGATTCATGGAGGCAGCGGCAATCCCATCATTTGGAGCCGTTTCATGGGACATTTCCGATAGTGGCGCAGGAGTGGAGAAGGCGGGTTCATCCGGTTCCCCCGTTGTGCTATAAAAGAGATACCCCGCCACCCCAATGATACATAACATCAAAAAGAATGTTCCACACCCCAACGCGGCTAAAACGGCAATTTGCCACTTCTGAAGTTTCATCCTGCCACCCTCCCCTTCTATCGCGCTATCGTCGTTTCACTTTCAAGTAAGTTTTACCCTGTTGACTTCTATTTGTAAATGACGCACAGAGAAACCGACTGTATTGCTCATATCTAAAGGTATACGTTCATGAAAGGTGTAGCTTAACAGTAGCCGCTAGTGCAGAGCAACGGAACTAGCGGGCAAGCAATTTCCAACAAAAAACCGGACTTCTC
>CBKYSX010000220.1:0-6689 GCA_966690745.1 uncultured Ardenticatenales bacterium | reverse complement strand
GATGCCGCTAAACAAGAGCGATTGATTGTTTTTAGCAAAGGCGCGCCCGATGTGCTGTTGGAACGCTGTTCGCACGAACTCGTTGGGGACCAGAGCCGTCCGCTTACCGATGAACGCCGCGCCGAATGGCGCACCCTTAATGAAGGACTTGCCGAGGAAGCCCTCCGCACATTGGGGGTAAGCTTCCGTTCGCTTCCGCACGATGCGCTCTCTGACCATTCTCCTGCCGATGATACCGTAGAACATGATTTCGTCTTCCTTGGCTTAATTGGCATGATTGACCCGCCCCGCGAAGAGGTAAAAGCCGCCGTTGCCACCGCGCATGGGGCAGGGATTCGCACCCTGATGATTACGGGCGACCACCCCAAAACGGCGGCGGCAATTGCCACCGAATTGGGGATTTCGGATAAGCACGAAGCCGTAACCGGGGCGGAATTGGTGAAAATGGACGCGGCAACGTTAGACCAAACCGTCGCTACCAATTCGGTGTATGCCCGCGTCAACCCCGAACACAAATTACAGATTGTGGAATCCCTTCAACGGCAAGGATCGGTAGTTGCCATGACGGGGGATGGCGTGAATGATGCCCCCGCGCTGAAACGCGCCAATATCGGTGTGGCGATGGGAATTACAGGGACAGATGTTTCCAAAGAAGCCGCGGATATGGTGTTGCTGGATGATAACTTTGCGACGATTGTGGCGGCGGTGGAAGAAGGACGTTCGGTATTCTCTAATATCCAGAAATTTTTGCGCTATTTGCTCTCGTCCAATCTCGGGGAAGTTTTTACGATGTTCTTCGGGGTATTGCTGGCTCCGGTGATTGGCTTGGTGGGTGCAGGGGAAGGATCCGTCATTTTGCCCCTGCTGGCAACGCAGATTCTTTGGATTAACCTTGTGACGGATGGTCCCCCTGCGCTGGCATTGGGCGTGGAGCCACCCAGCCCCCGCACGATGAATCGCCCCCCACGTTCGCAGGGAAGCGGTGTGATTACCCGCCAGATGTGGATTGGAATTGTCTTTGTCGGGATTGTGATGGCAATCGGAACGTTGTTTGTGCTGGATGCCTCTTTGCCCGGTGGCTTGATTCCGGGGACGGGGAACTTGGACTATGCCCGCACGATGGCTTTTACCACCCTGATGCTTTTCCAACTCTTTAATGTTTTCAACGCCCGTTCCGATGAAACCTCGGCGTTTAACAATCTCTTTAGCAATCCGTTGTTGTGGGGAGCGGTCGGGTTATCCCTCTTCCTCCATATTCTGGTGGTCTATTTGCCCCCGTTGCAAGCCGCCTTTGCCACGGTACCCTTGTCGCTGATGGACTGGGTGCTGTGTGTTATCCCTGCCAGTACGGTGATTGTGGCAAGGGAAATTATGAAATGGGTGATACGAAGGAGGACGGCGTAATTGCTTATGTGGTTCACCATTCCGTAAGGAGCAAAACCCATGAACCGTGAAGAAATCAAAAACCGTGTTCGTACCTATGTAAGTCGTTTTTTCCGAAACCATGATTTGCAAGACGATGAAGACATCTTTGCGTTGGGGTTTGTGAACTCGCTCTTTGCCATGCAACTGGTGAACTACATTGAAAGCGAGTTTGGTGTGACGATAGAGTCCGATGAATTGGACATTGAGAACTTCCGCACAGTGAACGCCGTTGCCGATTTGGTGATGCGGAAACAAACAGAATAGGAAAGTGACAGGGGTAACCCCTCTTTAGGCATATTGCCAACTTCTTCACTTTCCCTTATCCTCTCGACTATCATACTGGAT
Source organism: uncultured Ardenticatenales bacterium (assembly GCA_966690745.1). Taxonomy (GTDB): domain Bacteria; phylum Chloroflexota; class Anaerolineae; order Ardenticatenales; family Ardenticatenaceae; genus CBKYSX01. The sequence continues at coordinate 4,919 of CBKYSX010000220.1, read as the reverse complement.
ACTTGTACAGGGTACTGAGAATCGAGTATTGAGAAGTGATGTTGCCGTTTCTCAATACTCAATTCTCAATACCCTCTCTTTTCATGCTCGATCCGACCCTGCTGGAACAAGCCCTCTTTGCCACGCCTGCCCCCCCGATTGCGGCGACGTTACCTTCAGATTTTGTTCTGCCCCGTTATGGCGGACGTTCTATTCTTAATATCCCACCCACCATCGGGCATTTGCTGGGTGTCACCGAAGGGTGGCAGGCTCCACCGTTGGATGGTGTCTTATGGCAACCATTGGCGGAGGGAGTGGAGCGGGTTATTTTCCTGCTGGTGGATGGCATCGGCTGGCGGCGGGTCTGGCGGGCGATTCAGGCGTTGGATGGAGGATTCCCCGCCGAGATTGAAAATCGTGGCGGATTGCTCCACCCGATTACGACGATTTCCCCCGCCACGACCAGTGTAGCAACCACGACCCTATGGTGTGATGGGTCGCCGCCCGCCGCGCACGGCATGATGGGCTATACCTTCCTCATGTCCGATTATTCCGCCGTATTAAATATGCTTTTCTGGCGACCCGATGCCCAGAACGGTGGTGGCGGTGAAATCATGGCATGGGGCTTAGACCCTGAAGCGTTTTTACCTGTGCCTTCGATTGCTCAACAGTTGGCACAGCATGACATCGAAACGGTGGGTTTAAAACCGGGCGAGATTGTTCACAGCCCGCTTTCACGGGTACAGGGGCGGGGCGCGAAACAATGGGGCTACATGAACGATACAGATTTGTGGCTCCGTTTGAAAGATTGGCTTACGGAATATGAAGGGCAAAAAGCCTTCTGCTCTGCATATTACCCTGACTTCGACACCTTTAGCCACCGTTACGGACCCGACACCCGTACATGGGACGCACTCTGGCAGGCATTCCGCTATCATCTCACTGCTTTTGTTCAGTCCATCCCCGCATCCCAACGGCGTGGTACCTTACTTCTGCTTTCTGCCGATCACGGGCATGTGACCTGTCCGCCCCAACGTCATACCTATATGACAGACCATCCTGACCTGAAGCGGATGTTGACCGTGATGGCGGGTGGTGAACCGCGTCACGTTTATCTTTATCCCCGCGCCCGTCATCTTGAAGAGGTTCGTGCCTACTGCGATACCTACCTTGCGAACGACTATGCGATTCTGACCCAGGCAGAGGCATTGCAGGGAGGTTTGTACGGCAACCCGGAACGGATCAACCCCGAAGTTCTGCGACGGTTGGGGGATTTGATTCTGTTGTCGCGGGGCGGAACCACCTTCTGGGGAGCCGAAAAAGAAAATATGCCTATCGGGATGCATGGCTCTCTGGATGCGGAAGAAATGATTGTGCCATTTCTGGCAATGCGACTGGACTGAACAACCATGAACTCATCTGTAAAATCTATACTCCAATCCGTTGAAGGCATGGTGGAACGCGGGCAACGTCCGCAGGCGTTCAATGCGATTAAAGACGCGCTCCGCTATTACCCCCGCGATGCCCGCCTATGGTATTGGTTGGCGCGTTCGGTAGACAATTCTGCTCATGCCGGGGATGCCCTGCGCCGCGCCCTGCAATTCGATCCTACTTTGGACGAGGCACAGGAGATGTATGTCTGGATTCAAACGGGCGGAGAACCCGCGCAATTTGTACCCGCTCAGGCTTCTACCGTTGCCGCGACTCCATCTCCATCGCAATGGTCACTGTTAAGCGAATTGGGGGGTGTTGACGACGAGGAAGAAGAGGAAGGGGATGTCTATACTCCGCCCGTGCCCTCCGCGCAACGTAAAGAAGAATTTTCATTCCTCGCCGAAATGGAAAGCCAATTGCCGACCCAAACGCTGATGGCAACCCCGGCGATGACCGATGCCCCTGTCACAGAAAATTCGTTGTGGGAACGGGCGTATGACTTTATCGGCTTTCCCGAAGATGATGCTTTTATGCCGGAACCGCCGCGCGGCAGTTTTGCGTTTACGGATGCGCCGCCCTCGCCGGTACAGGATATTCCCGTTCGCAATTCATTGGCTCCTCTTTCTTCCGAACAGGTCAATTTGCTGATAGAGGAAGAAGAAAAGCCGAAGAAAGCCGCCCGAACAACCCCGATTGCAAAACCGGCTACGCCCAAAAAAGTTCGTGAACGACGACAACCTTCTGCCGCCGCCCATTCTTTGCGTCGTTTTTTGCTGTTGGCGGGGGTTGTAGTGGTAGTCGGTGGTTTAGGATGGGCGTTGTTCCGCTTTGATATGACCCCCGCCGCCGTGCGCGATCTTCATCCGGTGATTGCAACATCGGTAGCGGAAACCCATTTACGGGTTGCGCCTGCCCCGACAGCCTTTCCCGCTCCCAATTGGTTAAGTGCCGAAGTGCCCGATAACCGCTATGCCAACCGTATCACACAGGCGGAAGGTTTCTTGCGGCAGGGGGTTGCCAGCGAACCGGACAATCTGGTTGCCCGCTTTGTCCTTAGCGATATTTTAAGGGAGCAACCCGGATTGGAGACAGAAGCCTTGACGGTAGCGCAGGAGGCGGCAGAACAAGTGCGTACCCTTGAGGAGCGGGCATATGCGGCGCAGGCGGTGGTGTGGGCAATTGCGGCACAGCCGGAGATTGGACCGGAAGATTTGGCGTTGGCACAGGTGACGGCGGAACAGGCAGTACAGGAAGTGCCGAACAGCCCTCACGCTCAATGGGCGCGGGCGATGTATGCCGCGCTAAGTGGTAATAGCGGTGAAGCAGAAAATGCGGCGGGGTTGGCGGCAACTCTGGATAGTTCGCTGTACTCCCGCCCGGCGGTGGCTAAAGCACGGCAAGCCGAGGTTGCCTATCGTTCGGGGCAAAGCGAATTGGCGGTGCAACTCTACGAACAGGCATTGCAGGAAATAGATTACATTCCATGGCGAGCCGCTTTAATCGAAGTATTGCAAGAGATGGGGCGCGAGGAACAGGCGTTATTCCATCTTTCCGCGCTCCGAACACTAGACCCCGATCATCCGTTGTTGGCAGGGGGGTGATACTAAGAGGTACGATAAAAAATGCTTCCCAACGGGAAGCATTTTTTATCGTACCTTCGCTTGAATGTGGGTTGTGTGAGTGTACCACACTCACACAACCCATTTTTCTTACCTTTCTCGCTATAGTCCTATTTGTTTGTGTCTATGCTTGCAGTGCGTAGATTCAAATGGAATAAAAAAAAGAGGCGCGATTCGCGCCTCTTTTTTTATGTGGTTCTATTGGTCGTTTTGGATCGCCCCTACTGCATTAAGGGCTTCCATTGTGATGTGCGTTTCGCCAAGTACCGTACCGCTGTTGGCATCCAAGATAACCAACGTGGTTGCAATCGGGTCATTCCGGTTGGGCAATCCGGTAGCATCGGCGGGAAGTAAATCACGCGGTTGCCAGAGCGTCACCAACCAGATTGGTTGGTCACCGGATGTTTGCACCACTTCCGTTAACCAGGGCATCGTACTGACTGCCGTACCATAGCGAGTGCGGCGTACCACTGCCGTGCTTGCGTCCCCTTTCGGGACCCGTGCTTTGGCAAGGGAGAGTGCGCCTTCGGGTGCCTGGTGGTCGGTGGGAGCCACTGCAACTGTTTGTTGTTCGGCGGGATAAATGGTTATCGTCCGAACACCCCAGGCGCGGGTTTGCTCCCATGTACTCATGCGAATATCAATGTGGGGGAGACCATTCCATATGTCATAGCGACCGGTATCATCACAACGGAGGACACCAAAATCTCCCACCACAAATTCGCGGTTGCGCCATTCCACGGGGCATGCCATGCCGGGGTTGTTTACATTACCGCCCCAGCGAAGGCGGCTACACCCCGACATCGGGTTACGTGGATGCACATCACAAGTATAAGCGGTGGCTGATACCTGTATGCCGCCATCGCCTTCATTGGCGTGGGTAGCAGGGGTCCAGGCAAGCCAGATGCCGCCGACCAGTGTCACGCATAACGCGACCAAAACCATATTCAATTTCATCGAGATACTCCTGTTGGTCAGCCGCGACCCTGTATCCCCATGAATCCGGCACAGGCATAAACCAACTGCCCGTATTCATGGCAAAACGTACTCCGCCGAAACAACAGTACACCCAAAACAATCTAACCAAAGGCGGTAGTCGGCATCGCGCTGTTGCGAATATGGCGCATCATAAAGGGGCTTTGAAGGGATGTGCGCCAGTTGTCCGCCAAACCGACATCCAAAAAACTGTTCTACGGACAACGGAGCCATTGTATGAGAATTGAATGAATTGTCCAATTTGCCTACGCCAAATAGCGTAGGCATTGCGTAGAAATGGCGTAGGCATAAAAATAGGGATAGTAGTTACGCACTTTTATACCACTATCCCTAGTCGAAAGCCTATGAATATAGAGGGACAATTCCCATCTGTACACCCCCGGTGGTGAGGACGCGCAGGATGGAATCAGAGTCAAAGCGTTCTAATCGTTGAGCGAGTTCGACTACATTTAACGGCTGATTATTGTTCGCCAGAAAGACGCGGAGTACGGCTTGCACCAACGGAATATCGCCCGTCAGATAGAGAGGTTCCCATTGACATTCGCTCATAATGGCTTCACGTAATGCGTCTATTTGGGTAACTTCCCCGGTTTGCGGGTCTATATAATCTACCATCTCTACAGCGTCGTCCGGTGAAAATCGTCCTGCGACTTTGGGGGTTAATTGATCGCGCACGACCTTTTCGGCATTGATATTATTCCGCTCAAACCACGACCAATCCACATGAAAACGGGTTTCCGGCGTGGGGCGAGCGATTCGGGTCAATTTGACCATCGGTAACTCCTAATCATTTGTTGAGTTCCCACTTCGGTTCGAGTTCGCTTCCAACATTCTTAAAGCGGTTGTCCTGTGCCAATACATAATTAAGCGAGAAGGTCTTAATGGCATCGG
>CBKYSX010000219.1:0-6707 GCA_966690745.1 uncultured Ardenticatenales bacterium | reverse complement strand
CGGCAATCGGGCTGGCGGCGCAGGGTCTCGGTGTGCTGGTGCTGGAAGCAGGGCGTACCCCCCGCCATAAAATGTGCGGTGAATTTTTATCGCCCGAAACCATCCCCATTTTGCAACGATTGGGTGTATGGGAAGCGATGTGTGCTTTCACCCCGGCAACTATGCACGGCGTCCGCTTGACCTCCACCAAAGGAAGCCTATTAGAAAGTGAACTTCCACAGGGAGCGATTGGTTTTTCGCGCTATCATCTGGATACCCTGTTACTGAAGCAGGCGGCGCAGAAGGGGGCAGAGGTACACACAGGTTGTACCGTGAGTGGTATTACGGGGAATTTGCAGAGCGGCTTCCACGTCCGAACCGCACAAGGGGAGGAACTGCGGGCGCGGGTCGTCATCGGGGCATGGGGCAAACGTGCCACGTTAGACCGCACCATGGGGCGAGGCTTTTTCGGAAAGCCCGCCCCTTTTTTAGCGTTAAAACGGCATGTGCGGGGGATTGAGCCAAACGGATTCGTCGAATTGCACGGCTTTGATGGGGGCTATTGCGGGGTCAACGGTGTAGAAGATGGGGCGGTGAACGTCTGTTTGCTGACAACCGTGCGGGCATGGGAACGGAGCGGCAAAAATGTAACAGCGTTTTGGCAGATGATTGAAAAGGAAAATCCCCGATTGGGCGAGCGGATGCGGGGGGCGGAGGCTGTCAGTGAGGATATTGTGATTAGCAATATCTCGTTTGCCACGCGGACGGCGGTGGAGCAGGATATTCTCATGGTGGGGGATAGCGCGGCTTTGATTTCACCCCTTGCCGGAAACGGGCAGGCAATGGCATTGCAAGCGGCGGAAGCGGTAAGCGAATTGGTCGGGGTTTATCGTACGGGAGCCATCACGAGCCGTGATCTAACAGAAGGATATACACATCAGTGGCAAGGGCTGTTTGGCGAACGGTTACGGTTGGGGCGGCTATTACAACCTCTTTTTCTCCAGCCGACCATATTGGACCTTGCCCTGAAAACGGGGCGATGGATGCCCGGTATGGTGCAATGGTTGGTGGCGGGGACCCGCCAACGCAGATAATGGTAAAAATTTAGCCAAGTTGTCCGTACAAGGACGAATCAAAAAAACGGAACCCACCCCCTAACCCCCTTCCAAGAGGGGGAACACAGATCGCTTTGCCCCTACATTCAAGCATTTAGCCGCGCAAAATCCACCGTGAGCGAGGAGGTAATCAGTTCGCGGGGGACGGTGAAATGAAAGGCACTGCCGCGCCCCGGCATACTTTCCACCCAAATCCGTCCGCCATGCCGCTCAACGATATGTTTACAAATGGTCAATCCCAGTCCGGTTCCGCCATATTCCCGATTCGCGCCCCCATCCACCTGATAAAAGCGGTCAAAAATACGCTGATGTTCACCGGCGGGAATCCCGATTCCCGTATCCCGTACCACAATCTCCGCTACATCATCCAACAATTGTCCCTCAATCAGGACCCGTCCCTGTTTGGGCGTGAATTTAATCGCATTGGAAATCAAATTATTCAAGACTTGCTCTAAACGCAAGCGGTCCCCTTCTACGGGCAACGCATGGTCCAGCGCAATCACCAAACCAACTGCCGCCTCCCGCGCCACCGGGCGAAGCCGTTCCACCGTATGCTCTGCCAGAAGCGTTAAGTCCACTGGTTCGGGGTTCAGGCGAATAATCCCGGATTCAAGGCGTGTAAACTCTAACAAGTCACGCATCATCCGTTCCAACTGTTCGGTCTGGCGCAGGGCAATGGTTAGGAAATCCCGTTGTTCCTCATTGAGGGGTCCGGGAGCCTTCGTACTCAAAATAATTTTGAGAAAACCTTGAATCGAATGGAGCGGTGTTTTGAGTTCATGCGAAATCGTGCTGACAAAATTATTCTTCGCCTGCTCCACCTCCATCACCGCCGTAACATCCCGTAGCACGGTGACGACGGCGCGGGGTCGGTTCTCGGCATCCACCAAAGGTGCAGAAAGCGCGTCGTAGGTGCGCTTGCCCCGCAGGTTATTTTCCTGAATCGAAAGTTGACCCTGCACCGGGTCACTCCCTATCGCTTCTAAGGTGCGGCGCAGATGGTCGCCGAAGCCCGCTTTCAACACTTCCGGCGGCAAATGTCGCCCGCCCCGTCCTGTTTCGGGCAACCCCAAAATCACATCAGCCACCGGGTTGGTTAATTGCACTTCGCCCGTTTTAGTGGTCACAATCACCGCATCCCCGATACTATCCAGCACGGCTTTCAATTCGTCGGAACGTTCCTTCGCTTCGGTGTAAACTTTCTGAACACTTTTATAAAGGCTGGAATTTTTGACTGCCAATGCCGCCTGATCGGCATAGAGAATCATCCGTACCTGTTCTTCGGGAGTGTAGGGAATCCGCTCATGCCCGATTGCCATCAGGACCCCGACGGTTTGATTTTCAACCACCATCGGCACGACCATCGCCACATCCAGATAAGCGATTTGTCCGGGGACAATCATTTTTTTGTGGTGGGTTTCTAACACTTCCCCCGCCACCTGTTCCAACGCGCTTCGCACCATCGGCTCGCCGGGAAATTCCCAATTCTCGCTGGTGGCGGCAATCATGGGGTGGGAACGGGTCGGCAAGGCAATCAAACAATAGGTTCCGGCAAAGTTTTCAACCACATTGTCTACAATGATTTTGAGGAGCTGATGCAATTCAAGGGAGGAATTCATGGCTTGCAACCCTTTATGCAAAACCTGTAAATCCTGCACCTGGGTTGCCAGACGGGACGCTGTTTGTTCTAATACTTCTTTCCGTACCACCAGATCAATATCTCGCCGCTCCACGCCCCGCGCCAGCTTTTTACTATCCCGTCGAATCAACTCCAAATGGCGTAACATTCCTATCCCTACAAGGGCAACCGCCGCCAACACGCCCAACCGCCAGAGCAATTCCACCGTCATCGCTTCGCCACGCAACACTGCCGCCCCCCACAGGGTTGCCACCAACGCGATCAAAAACAGACCCTGCTCGCGCAGAGCGTCATAGGGAAACAGCAGGGTACGCACCGCAAATAGAATCGCCACCCACCACCAATCGCTGACCCCTGCGCCGCCGACAAAGGTAAGCACCAACACTGCCAATAAATCAGTCAGATGGCTTGCCCATAAAAGCTGGTCTTGAAATAACCCGCTTTGCCGTACCGACGCAATAAACATAATCAGGGTGAGCAGGAACAGGGCAATGCCCATAACGCTCAACATTACATACGAGAGAGGGTTGTCCCCGTAGTACCATGCCACAGCCGCCGCGACGATCACTCCGGCACGGAGTACGGTGTCAAGGTAAGGTCGCCCCCGTGATGGATTGTAGGGCGTGAAAAGGTCCGTTTGCACCGTTACTCGAATTCCCCTTCTTTCATCTGGAAGCGGTAGCCCAAACCCCGCACCGTCACCAGATGAATCGGGTCGCTCGGCACCGGTTCCAATTTGGCGCGGAGCCGCCGGATATAGACCGCAATCTGATTGGAATACCCTTCGTATTCATACCCCCATACGGCATTCAACAACATATCGTGCGTTTGGGTGCGTCCGACGTTCCGCATCAACACATGGAGCAAGCGGTATTCAATAGGGGTTAAATCTTCAAATTTCCCATCCCCTAAATAAATGCGGTTGTTTACCGGGTCTAATCGGAAATGCCCGAGTTGGATGGCAGTGTTGGTATCCCCTTTGGAATAGAGTTCGGTACGGCGCATCACCGAACGTACCCGCGCCATGAGTTCGGCGGGTTCAAAGGGTTTGGACAGGTAATCGTCTGCGCCCACATCCAACCCCTTCACACGGTCTGCGGTTTCCCCCTTCGCCGATAGAAAAATAACGGGGAGATCGTAGCGTTGTTTTAATCGTGTCAGCAGTTCATACCCGTCCATGCCTGGCATCATCACATCCAGAATGACAAAATCCACCACCCGTTCATCCAGCAGGCGCAATGCCTCCTGCCCGGTGGCGGCGGTTTCGACTTCATACCCTTCTTCCCGCAACAAGTATGTGACCATCTTTCGGTTGGCGTGGTCATCATCTACGATTAGTACCCGCATAGTACCCCCGAACGGCAGTGGTAAGTGACTAGTGAACAGAAGCAACGACAGTAACGACAGGATTGTAGGGGTGGGTCAGTCATACCAGGGCTTTCCAAAATGAACCCGTTGACCCGCTCGCCGTGAACTGCCCACTAATTTAGAAAAAGTTAAAAGCGATTGTATCATAAGGTGTTTACGAAATTCAACCATCATCGGATGTCTTCATGGAGGCAGTTACGGATGTTCGGAGTGTTACGTATCGTTCTAACGATAGCGGTCTTGATTACAGCGGTTGCGCTCTATTTTACAGGTAATCTGACGACTACTTTAGAGGCAATTATCACATGGGAAACCGAAACCGAGGTAGAAACGGCAGGGTTCCATGTGTATCGTAGTGAAAGCGAAGCAGGACCGTGGGAACGGGTTACAACTGCATTGATTCCAAGCAAAGCACAGGATGCTTTTACAGGGGCTTCGTATGAATTCCGCGACCCCAATGTGGAACAGGGCAAGACCTACTTTTACCAATTGGAAGAATTGGAGACCAGCGGCAATTTTAACCGTTTGGAAGAAACAGTGCGCTACGATGCCAACCCGACGATTAACTATCCAATTGCGATAGCCTTAATTGCGGTGGTCATGCTGGTCTGGTTGATACCTACCCCTACTGAACGCAAAGCGGTTCCGACCTCGGAGGTTGCATGAGTGCCTTTGCGGGCATTTATTTGCGTGACAACCGTCCGGCAACCTCCGATTTACTCCAACCAGCCCTCCCCCATTTAGCCCCGTTTGGTGGCGATACCCGATCTGTTACTGCTGATGGGTCTGTTGCCCTTGCTCATGTCGCGCTTCACACCACCCCCGAAGCCGTTTATGAACAGTATCCCCTGCGGAATGAAAAGGGCGATTGGCTGGTTGCCGATGCCCGGTTAGACAACCGTGAAGAGCTGATTCGTGCCCTACACTTCCCCCCTTCTGCCGAACGCCCTATCACTGATGCTGATTTAATTCTTGCCGCCCACGCCCGATGGGGCAAGGACGCGCCTGTCCGCCTGGTGGGGGATTTTGCCTACGTACTCTGGGATGCCACCCGTCGCTTGCTCTATCTGGTACGGTCGCCCTATGGACCCAAGTTGCTTTTCTACCGTGTGACCGCGGAAGGGCTTTATTTTGCCTCCTCCGTGCCGACCCTTCGTGCGATTACCCCGCAGGGTTTAAGCGAAAACCATGCCTATCTTGCTAATTTCCTGACGCTGGATTTAGACCGCTTCCATGATGAAACGGCATTTAATGAAATTCTGAAAGTACCCCATTCCTGCTATGTGGTCTGGTCGCCTGATACGAATCGGGCAACGGTTGAGAATTTCTGGCATCTGACCCTGACCGATACATATGACGGGTTGAGCGATGATGATTGGTGTGAGTTATTCCGTACCACCTTTGAAGAGGCAGTCGCAACCCGCCTTCGTACCCATCACCCGATTTCGATTGCCGTCAGCGGCGGCATTGATTCTTCTTCAATTTCTTCAATCGCCCACCGCCTGATGCACCGTGAAGGGCGCGTCCCGGTTCAACCCACCTTCCTTTATACTGATAGGATGAAGGGGTGGCCCGACACGGAAGAGGGCAATTATCGGGATATTTTGATTGCCACCCTGCCCCATTTCCATGCCAAATGGGTGGACATTCCCCATTCGTGGACATGGGATATTGTCGAACGGTGGAATCCGATGGGCAGTTCCCCCTTTAACCTTTCCAGTGCCTTCTGGTGCGATTATCGCATTAAAGCCTTGCAGGACGATGGCTGTCGGGTGATGTTAAACGGGACAGCGGGGGATTTTCTGGCGGGGGAAGAAGATTATTTTATGCCGGAAGCATTGTATAGCCTGCCGCTTGCCCTCATCCCGAAAGAACTCAAATACTTTTTCCATCAAACGCCACGCGGGGCGTTAAAATTCGCCAAGCTGATGGCGGGAACCCATTTGCCCCCAGCCCTGTTCCGTTGGATTGAGCGAACACGCGGTCAGCCTAATCTTTATACCGAAAAAGCGATTCGAGATGGGGCGGGCAAACAGTTAGAGCTTCCAACTGCCACAGGGGGAACCTTATTACAGAAGCGGATGGCGCAGGTGATGGTACAACCGTTGTACACCGCTCCCTTTGAACAGATGGGTGAAATCCTGGCGGCGCAGGGCATTGAACATCGCTATCCCTTTTACCACCGTCCGTTGGTCGAGTTGTGTTTCCATCTGCCCCATCATTTGCGCCGTCAGAACGGACATACGCGGGTTTTGCTGAAACGTGCCCTTGCCAACGATTTTCCGCCCGAATTGCTCCAACGCAATAGCAAAGCAGGTTTCTCGCGCTTTATGGCGTTTAGCCCCACCCCCGCCGACCAACAACGCGCCATGACCTTGCCGCCGACTGCCCTCTCTGTTCAACAGGGATGGATAGACCTCCCTGTCTGGCAGAACGTGGCGGCATTGCCCAAAAACCGTCCGATGGCGGTGGTTTTTGCCCATCGCATTGCCCACATGGAGCAGTGGCGGCAGGCGGTGGTTAATGGAAGTTAGGCGTTAGTACAGTTCATCGTGCATATTGCATAGTACATAGTGCATAAACGGCTACGACTTCCTGTGGGGGAG
>CBKYSX010000218.1:0-6732 GCA_966690745.1 uncultured Ardenticatenales bacterium | reverse complement strand
GCAACCTTCTCCGTGCTTATCCGTATAGAAGCGGGTACTCTTGCATGTATCGGATACGGAAGTATGAGGATAGCATCGAAAAGGTATATCTATACCTTCTGTGTTTCTCATATTTTAGTATATAATCCCATGCAATACTTTATAAAAGATAACCTTTGGGTATCAAGAACTCTGTGCTAGAATCGCACGTCGTTCTTACCCTAAGCCAAAAGTCACGGAGGAGCGTTTATGACGCTCATTGCATTATTGTACGGGGTAGTTGCCCTGATACTTGCTTTTTACGGGATTCGGGCAATCTGTCTAACGCTCCTATTTTTACGGAACCGACGGCGGGCATTACTGCCGCCGCCGGCTTCGAACAAAGCGTTACCGTTTGTCACCATTCAACTTCCCATCTATAACGAAAAATACGTTGTCACACGCCTGATTGATGCGGTCTGTACGATGCAGTACCCGGATGACCGTCTTGAAATTCAGGTTCTGGACGATTCGACCGACGACACGTTTGATATTGCCGAGCGGCGGATTTCCTATTGGCGGCGACGCGGGCGCATGGTGGAGCATATTCGCCGCCCTGATCGTGTTGAATATAAAGCCGGGGCATTGGCATACGGGTTGGAGCGGGCAAAAGGCGAATTTGTCGCCATTTTTGATGCCGACTTTGTACCGACCCGCGACTGGTTGATTCGGACCGTTGCCCATTTCTGCACGGCTGATTCCGATAATTTAGGGCTGGTGCAAACACGCTGGACGCACCTTAATTCGGAATACTCGCCGTTGACCCGCGCCCAATCCGTGATGTTGGACGGGCATTTCGGGTTGGAACAGGTCGGGCGTTCCAATTCCGGGCTGTTTATGAATTTTAACGGTACAGCGGGGTTGTGGCGCAAGCAGGCGATTTTTGACGCGGGGGGTTGGTCGGGCGATACGTTGGCGGAAGACCTTGATCTTTCCTACCGCGCTCAATTGGCGGGCTGGCGATTGCGTTTTGACGGCACCATCGAAGCCCCTGCTGAAATCCCCGCCCAGATGACCGCTTTCAAGCAACAGCAATATCGCTGGGCAAAAGGGTCTATGCAGGTTGTTCGTAAAAAGTTCTTCGCTTTGATGAAGAGCGATAAGAAGTGGTATCAGAAGATGGGCGCGTTTTTCCATCTCACCGGATATGTGATTCATCCGTTGATGGTAATTGCCCTTCTGCTGAACCTGCCCTTGCTCTATTACGGCTGGCCCCATGAATGGACCAGCTATCAAGTGATGTTGGGCTGGATCGGGATGGCAGGGCTTGCCGCGCCGGTGATGTATGGGCTTGCTCAATGGAATTTGCACGGCTCCGAATGGCATGTGCGCTATCGCTGGATTCCGCTCGTCATTCTACTGGGAACCGGGGTTGCCCTCAATAATGGTAAAGCCGTTTTAGAAGGATTAATGGGGCAAAAAGGGGGAGAATTCCGTCGGACTCCTAAATTCGGGCAGAACGGGAGCTGGAACGGACGTGCCTATGCCGCGTTGAAAGATTCCACCGCTTTCGGGGAAATTTTCCTTGCCGCCTATGCCTTGCTCTGTGCGGTGGTGGCGGTGCATACCGAACAATGGTATGCTTTGCCTTTCCTTGCGATTTATTTACTCGGTTTTGGCTGGGTGGGCTTTCTGTCGGTTTACCAATCGTCGCCCCCGTCCGGAAAACCGGTCAAAGTCAAAGATTTTGCGGATGCCTAAAGACAGTACGCGGAAAGCAGAAAGCAGAAACGACCTGATACATTTTGGTCGTTTCTGCTTTCTGCTTCCTGCGTCCTTTGGATTTGTATGGGCTTACTTGACCCCAACACCCTCTTACCTCTGTTAATTGCCTTCACCATTGCCATTACTTTCCACGAATTTGCCCATGCCTACGTTGCCGACCAGATGGGCGACCCCTTGCCCCGCCAACAGGGGCGGGTGACGCTTGACCCCCGTTCCCATATGGATGTGTGGGGAACCCTGCTGATCTTTTTGATTGGCTTCGGGTGGGGTCGCCCGGTGATGCACCGTACCCGGGACCGGCGGCGGCGGTTGTGGATTTCCTTGGCGGGTCCGGCAATGAACCTGTTGTTGGCACTGGTCTTCGGATTGTTTCTACGATTTGCTCCTGTCGAAGCGTTGGATGTCGGACCGGTGTGGTTCAATCTGCTAAGCGTTCTTTATACGATTTTCTCCATCAACATTGTGCTGGCGGTCTTTAATATGATTCCGCTCTCGCCGTTAGATGGATCCTCCGTGTTTGCAGGGATACTGCCATCGCCTTATGGAGATCGGTTGGAATACTACAACTACCGCTACCCACAGGCATTGTTCTTCTTCCTGATTTTTGATTTCCTTCTGGGGCGGGTTGCCGGGTTTAGCGTACTCGGAACAGTGCTTAGCCCGATTATCGGGGCATTGCAGAGCCTGATTCTGGGGATATAGATAGCCAAAGAAAGGGAATCATCTTAAATTGTGGTTCCCCGTCCTAATTGCTCCCGCTCTCAAATAGGAGGCGAAACCGAGTTTTCCACGACAGAAACTCGGTTTCTTTCTCACTTCCATTACTGCCCTTATTAAGAGATACGGGAGATTAAGAATTAAATTCCCTACCCGCTCCGCCCCGACCTAAAGGACGGGGCTATGAAATACGGGAGCCTGTGAAACGAGCGTACCCAGTAGGGCAGATCTGTATTTAATAACCCTGTTCTTCCAGGACATGGGAACACCTATTACACAACTATTTGTTCCAAATCTTCCTGTATTGAATTGCCCCATCCTTTAGGTTGGGGAAGCCGTTCATGCACCACGCACCACGTACCTGATTCCCTCTACTATTACTCTCTAACCCATGCTCTATCGCGTCCGGCAGGTGTGGCAGATGAAAACGCGCCGCCTGCAACCCGAAGAACGGGGGTGGGTGCAACGGCGGTTGACCCCTGCCCAATACGCCCTCTTTCTTGCCCAGCAACCCGGCGATCAGGTTCACGCCTATACGGTTGCCCGCACCTTAGCTGATCATCAATACCCCGATGAGCCGTTGATTATTGCCGCACTGCTTCACGATTGCGGCAAAGCCCCCGGTGTTTCCCTTTTTCATCGCACCCTCATCGTTCTGCTGAAACGGTTTGCCCCCGATGTTCTCTATCGTCTGCGCCCCACCGAAGCGGGATGGACGGCTCCTCTGGCGCGGGCGTGGTACCACCCTGCGCTGGGTGCGGGGCTGGCAGAAGCCGTCCATTGTTCACCAGATGTGGTCGCGATTATTCGCTATCACCAACACAGGTCTGCCCCCGTTAGCAATGAACAGAAAGCATGGATTCAAGCGTTGCAACAGGTTGATGATGTAAGTTAATACGAGGTTTTTTGATGGTATGTAAGGTATGTAGTGGTACAGGGTGGGGGTTGGATGGCTACCTACTTGAGGATTAATAGGGAAATCCGGGATACTGGACGAATGCTATTGCGAAGGGGGTATCTGTAGGAGTAGCAAACGTCGCATTCGTCGCATTCGTCAGAGACGAGGCGTGGTTTCCTATATTCATTGACGCAATACTTGCCCACACCACCGAGGTCTAAAGAGCCTCGGCTATCTGGCTACGAAGTCCGTTGGACTGTTACTGTTTCGGACTATTGAACATTCCCCGCCGCCAATTCCAATACCGTTCCGTCCACCACCTTCAACAAATCATCTATTGCGACGGAAATTAAGACATTCGGGTCGCTGGTTCCTCCGTAGACGCGGGGTAGAGCCATCACCTGTGCCTCAATGAGGGTCGGCAGAGGCGTAATATGCCCGAACGGAGGCACACACCCTGCCTCAAAGCCGGTAGTTGCCAGTGTTTGTTCCCCATTGGCGAGTTTTACCTGTTTGCGCCCCACCCCGAAATGGGCGGCAATCCGCCGATCATCCACCCGTTGAATCCCCCGCGCAATCACCAGAATCGGGTTCCCTTGCACAAAAAAGAGCACATTTTTGGTCATGGCTTCAACCGGAATGCCCAATGCCCCGGCGGCAAGCGGCACGGTGGGCATAGGGCTATCGGCGGGGTGGAGGGTGGCGGTCACGCCGCGTTCGGCGGCGAAAGCAATAAGTGTGTGCATAGCTAGGGAAATTACGGATAATGCGGTGGGTAAGTGTGGGGAAATAGGGGGTTTCCCTGCGCTGGAAGGGCAGGGCTATTAAATACCGACGTTTACGGAACGAGTGCGTTGGTTTTACCTATTCCCGTATTTTTTTGCCCCGTCCTTCAGGTCGGGGCGGGCATCCCTAAAATCTATGCACCACACATCAACTAGTTCAGATGAATCGTAATTTCGTGAACCACCCCGGCAGTCATCCAACAGCCGGAATAGGGGTATTCAATCTGTCGTTCCAGAGAAAAAACGTAGCGTACCCATTCCCCCCATTGCGCCAGCACCGTAACGCGCAAGGTTGCCTCATCCGTCCCCATCTCTCCCTCTTCCACCTCCGCCCGGATAAAATTCAACATCGGGGCGTACAGCGGGTTCTTCACCAACTTGATAAAACGGTCAATCGGACCGGTAATGGCACGATTGGCAGGGGCGGCAAATTGAAACGCGGTGGCAATTCCGGCATCCGGCGTAGGGTCATCGTTGTGTTGCAACGCGCTTAACTGAATCCGCACCACATCGGCGGGGGAGAGATTAGGGTTCGGGGATGGTTGGTTCATACCTTACATTATCGTTCGACTTTCACCCCGCGCCAAAAGGCAATATATCCTTTGATATTGTTGGCGGCGGGCTTGGTTTCGGGGTAATACCAGGCGGCATCTTTATTGGTTTCCCCTTCGACCTGAACATGGTAATAACTGGCTTCGCCCTTCCACGGGCAAATTGTATGGGTATGGCTGTCAGTTAAAAATTCGGGATTGACCTTATCGGCGGGAAAATAGACATTGCCTTCAACAATTTCGACTTCTTCCGGCGCGGCTTCCGCCAACACCTGACCATTCCACATCGCACGGGGCATAGCACCTACTCCTATCAGAACACAACTATAGATATTGTTGAGTACATCAGGGTAAGTGTAGCATGGTAGAACGGGGAATTTCAAGAAATATATATCACAGTTCATAGCGGAAAGCGGAAGCAGGACGCAGAAAACGGAAACGGCAACGAACGGTGCAGAGGGAATGGCGACCGTTGAGCATCACCATTTATGGTAGGGGCGGGTCAAGGCATGGCGATATATCCAATATGCACCCGTTGACCCGCCCGCCGTTGCTTCGAAAATAACGAGGGTAAAAATAATTTCCGTCAGGAATTATTTTTACCCTCAACTGTACTTAATCTATATCGGAACCGCTCCTACTTGTGCCAATGCGCCCGGAATTCCACCCTCGGCGGGGGAATCTACCCGTACCGCACGTACCTTAACGTTGGCGAAGGTGAAAACAAAAACATCATTGACCCAAATCGGTTTGCCGGTGGGCGGAATATCGGGCAAGCCCGCCACATTCAACCACAACATGCTGTCATGCGTACCACCCCAGCGAAAATGGACACTCACCGTATCGCCGGTTTCTTGCATTTCTTGAATTTCGAAGCGGAAATCCGAGATACCGCCATACAATGCCCCCATGACTTGTAGAGCCGCGCCCAACGGAATGTCGCCCGGTAAAACACCCCCGCTTGCCGTTGCATCCGGGGTGGCGTAACTCAGTGCCAACGGAATATCTTTTTTGCCCAATGCTTCCATCACTTGTACCGCAATTTGTGCCGACATGGTGTATCCTCCTTGAGGGGATGGGGATTTTCTGCCTGTTTGATGGCGAAACCGAACTGATTTCACATTCCCAGTGTAAACAAGGGCAGTCCCTGGCTCAATGCAAAAGATGCGGTAATGTTGCGGGATGGGGAAGCGATATAATCCTCTTCATATCTCTGCTTATAATAAAATCAATACAAGTCCAATGGTGGGTAGCCACTCTACCCAAAAACCGGAGAAAGGATGCCAACCATGACCGTCAAAATTGCAATCATCGGGTTAAATTCGTTGGGGCAGGCACTCGCCTATGCCTTAAAACAGAGCCGCTCCGACCTTGACCTGCGCGGGCATGACCGCAATCGGGCAGTGATGGATGGCTTAGACGAAAAAACCATCTCTTTCAAAGCGGAATGGAACTTGCTTGAAGCGGTGTCGGGAGCGCAAATTGTATTTCTGAACGAACCGCTTCATGTGGTGCAAGAAACCCTGACGATTCTGGGGCGGGAGATGAAAAACGAAGCGGTGATAGCCGATACCGCCCCCCACAAACAGGTGACGGCAGAATGGGCGCAAAGTGTTTTGCCCGATCATCTTTTTTACATCGGCGCGACTCCGTTGGTATCGGTAGGAAAACCCAATGGCGAGGTGTTTAAGGGGCAACGGTTTGCGGTGGTGCCTTTGCCCCAAACCCCGGAAAACGCCCTTCGTCTGCTCACGGAAGCCTTGACGCTCATTGGAGCATCACCCCTCTATTTGGAATTGAGCGAACACGATGCCTTGCTTGCCGCCATTCATCAACTGCCGATTCTGAGCGGCGCGGCATTAATGCGGGTTGCTTCCGGTAGCCAGGCATGGCGTGAATTGATGGGCATGGCACACGCGCCCTTCTTTGCGGCAACGGCGTTTCCGGTGGACGATGCCGAGGCACTTACTGCCCTGTTGCGTTTCGGGCGCGAACCCCTGCTTCGCTGGCTAGATGGCTTTCAGGAAGAACTTACTCT
>CBKYSX010000217.1:0-6734 GCA_966690745.1 uncultured Ardenticatenales bacterium | reverse complement strand
TACCGTGCGGAGGCGTTTCATTATGAAGGATTGGTTGCCTCCACCCACCTGTTGACGATTGGCATTGTGGTGTTGGGTGGGATGGCGATGGTCAACGGTGCGTTGGACCTGCCGGATTTGCTGACCTTTATCTTGTATGTCGGGCTGTTTACCGACCCGATTAAGCGTCTGGTCAATTTTGCACGGCTGTATCAGGAGGGGGTGAGCAGTTTTACCCGCTTTATGGATATTTTGGAGCTGGAGCCGGAGATTCAGGATGCGCCGGATGCCATAGCACTCCGACAGGTACAGGGGCATATCCAGTTCCGCGAGGTGAGTTTCCGCTACAAGAAGGATAATGAGTATGCGGTACGGAATATCTGCCTGGACATCAAGGCGGGGGAATATGTGGCGTTGGTAGGCTTTTCGGGAGTGGGGAAATCTACGCTGTGCGCCTTGATTCCGCGCTTCTATGATGTGACGGAGGGAGCCATCCTGCTGGATGGGGTGGATATTCGCAAAATTCAGTTACAGTCTTTACGGCAACAGATCGGGGTGGTGCAACAGGATGTCTATCTGTTTGCGGGGACGATTGCCGACAATATCCGCTACGGGAAGTTGGATGCCACGCCGGAAGAAATTATCGAAGCGGCAAAGGCGGCAAATGCCCATGAGTTTATTATGAAATTGCCGCAGGGGTACGATACGGACATCGGGCAGAGGGGAATCCGGCTTTCCGGGGGGCAGAAGCAACGATTGAGTATTGCGCGGGTCTTCCTGAAGAATCCGCCGATTCTGATTTTTGATGAGGCGACGAGTGCGCTGGATAACGAAAGCGAAAAAGCGGTACAAGGGTCGTTGGAACGGCTCATCCATGACCGTACGACATTGGTGATTGCTCATCGCCTCTCTACGATTCGCAATGCCGGACGGATTGTGGTGATGGGGGAAAACGGGATAGAAGAGCAGGGAACCCATGAAGCGTTGATGGCGCGGGGTGGGGTGTATGCGGGGTTGTATCAGGTGCAGTTGAAGATATAGGGGAGGAGCGTGGTGCATGGTGCGTGAAGTTAAGGACACGATTCTTGCGTATTGCGCGTTGTGAGGGGAAAGGTTGCTATCCTTGCTAAGGTTGCTACTCTTGCGGATACCCCCCCGCGAGTAGCAACCTTTGTTTTCGTCATCGTTTGAGGGCAAATTCCCATCCCACGTTCCACCCATCGAACGACATGTGGGGTTGCACCTATTTCCATGCCCACCCCACATTCCAACGCGAACGACACGCGTTTTCATATGGAGCTACATCCTCGCCACTCCTTTCAGGGGTTCATGTTGTGTCAACATTTTTGGTTTTCAATGTGAACCCGTGCCAACGGGTGGCGAGATGGTAGCCGTAGTAGTGAAGGCACGTTGGTTGTGGCGGAACCTACGGAGGCTTTATTTTTGAAATAATGCTTGCAAACGTGTCATTTGGGATGGCAAACGTAGCAATCGTCGCAATGATAAAGGGTTAAAAAGAAAGAAACCGAGTTTTCAACGGCAGAAACTCGGTTTCGGTGGGTGAAAAACTGTATGTTTACCGCCCCGTGCGTTGCAGGGCGATGTTGCGATATTCGGTGATCGCGTCGTCGGTGAAGCCGGTGGTGAGGACGAGGAATTGTTCGTAGACTTCCTGCGCCTCGACATTGCGCCCCAGTTCTTCGTAGAGTTGCGCCAGATGGAACAGCCCACGCCGACAGTCAGGGTGGCTGTTGGTGAGGGTTTGGGGGCGCATGGCTTCCAGTTCGCTAAGGGTGCGCTCTTTTTGATTGGTGAGGTAATAGGCAACTGCGAGATTGGTGGTAAGCGCACAGGTTTGGGTCGGGAGGCGTTGGCGGGCAGATTCTAGGAGAGTAATGGCTTCTTCCAGCCGCCCCGCCTGTTGATAGACCACCGAAAGGCGAATAATCGCACTGATGTTGTTGGGTTGCCCGGTGAGAATGGTCTGCAAATCGTTGTAGGCATCGTCCAGCCGTTGTTCGGCGGCGGCGATGTCGGCGCGAATCAGCAGAGCCGGGGTGTTGGTGGTAATGCTTAAGGAACGCTCTATCGCGCTTTTGGCAGTGTCTATGTTGTCTGCCTGATAGTTTACCCTGCCGTATTCGCCCCAGTTGAAGGCAGAATTGGGGTCGCTTTCAATCGCCCATGTCCACAGATTGATTTCGCTCGTCCATGCGCTGTTGTAGCGCACGGTTTGCCCCAGAAGCAGTACCGCATAGAGGGCGACACCTCCCGCCAACAACCATCCTTTTTGGCTCTGATTCCAGTCGGGCGCGACTTTTAAGAGACCGGCAAGCGTGGGAATCACCATCATCAACATCCCCAGCACCGGCAGATAGAGATAGCGGTCATGCACAATTTGTTCGGGCAGGAAGGCATTGATGTGGAAGGTGGGGAGGAGGGGGATGAGAAAGAGTGCCGCACCGATTTGCTGAATTGTGCCCCGCCGCACAACCCACCAGATGAGTACCCCCGCCAGAATGACGACGACCAACGGAATAAAAAAGTTTTCTACGCCAATCGTGTTCGCGGTAACGGGGCGGAGGGGATAGGAGGGACCCATCCAGAGCGGAAAGAGACTCTGGCGGAGATAGAAGAGAAGAATGGATGGGAAGGTCAACAGATATTCAAAGGGTCCCCACTGCCAGGGCAGGCTCTGGCTAAATTGCCCCAAGACGATGAGGCGCAGGACAAAGTATATCGCCGCGATGCCAAAGAAGGGCGCGACCGTCACCGCCGCTTTCTGCGCCGCGCTCTGCCAATTTTTGCTTTGCTCCCTATCGGTAATCCACAACGCCACGAACAGTACTACGGGGAGCAGAACGGCACTTTCTTTGGCAAAAATAGCAATCGCCATCAAGCCCCACGCCACAGGCATTTTCCACGCTTTGGGGCGTTCCCGCGCCGACCAGACGACCAACCATGCCCCTAAAAAGGGTAGGGTCATAATCAAATCAGGCGACCCCGAAATCCACGCCACTGTTTCGGTGTGAACCGGGTGGACGGCAAAGAGCAAGGTCATTGCCCCCGCCTGCCAGCGATTGACCTTTAATGCCCGTAGCAGTAAATAGACCAACGCCACACAGCCGGCATGGAGCAGGATATTGGTCCAATGCCACCCCACCACATTCACCCCAAATAGGGCATAGTTGATGATCAGCCAGATGACAAAGGTCGGTCGCCAGTAATTGCTTGCCACATCCCCTTCGGCACTGCGGAATGCCCAGACATCGCTGGTCAGTGCCGCGCCCCATTGGGACGGGCTTTGAATCAAACCGTTGCTGACGATTTGGGAGAGGTCGTCATAGACAAATTCGCCGTTGACAGTATTGATGAAGGCAAGAATAGCGATCACCACCGATACCGCCACGATGAGCCAGTCGTTCGTGGTGTAGCGGAGGGTCGGGGGTATGGGTGGGGGGGCGTTTCGTCTGCGAGCCATGGGAGTGACTAGTGGTTAGTGAATAGTGAAAAGTGAACGGAAGTGACGACAGCAACAACAGTGAACGGCAACCTCACCCCCGACCCTCTCTCCATAATGGAGAGGGGGAGAATCGTAGGGGCGGGTCAGGGAATGGCGATACATCTAAAATGACCCCGTTGACCCGCCCGCCGTGAAGGGGAGTAAGGGAAGTAACAGCTTTGAAGGAACCAAGGCTATCGTACTTGTTGAGGGCGTAAATGGAAAATGGCATGGTATTGGTGCATTAAAAGTTTGGGTGAAAGCGGCTCCCATGTTATCATCCCGCCGCTTTCCAGGTTAGCAACATGTACAATTGTGCGGGTAAAAATGAGATGCCCCACGTTTTACTGCCCGATAATCCCGTGGGAGAATGTCTGCCTCTGCTCCCACCCAACTTTCTTGTAGGTGTTTAATGGAATCTTCTACCCCTCTTGCTTCTACCCCCACAGCGGCTTCTGAAGCGGTTACGCCGATGGCACCTGCCCGCACCCTTAAAGATTATTTCGGGCTGTTTCTGAGGGGGTTTGCCATGGGCAGTGCCGATGTGGTTCCTGGCGTGTCGGGCGGCACCATTGCCTTCATTTCGGGCATTTATGAAGAATTGATTGATTCGATTCGGATGGTCGGGCAACCGGAGTTTCTTCGTTCAGTATTTAGTTTCAATATCCAGCGCGTTTTTGAATTATTAAATTGGAAGTTTTTGCTGGCGGTGCTGGTCGGGATTGGTACGGCAGTGCTGACGCTGGCAAAAGGGATTGAATGGTTGTTGCACAACCAACCGATTTTGTTATGGAGTTTCTTTTTCGGGTTGGTGGTCGCCTCGGTGGTGACGGTCAGTAGCAAAATCAAGCAGTGGAATCCATTACTCATCGGGGCGGTGGTGGTGGGTTCCATTGGGGCATACATACTGGTCGGTTTGGTTCCGATTGAAACCCCAAATGATTGGTGGTTCCTTTTCTTCAGTGGCGCATTGGCAATTTGCGCGATGATTCTGCCGGGGATTTCAGGAGCATTTATTCTGGTGTTGCTGGGCAAATATCAATATGCCCTGAGTGCTATCACCAATTTAGACCTGTGGACGATTTTCTGGATCGGTTCCGGCTGTGCAATTGGATTAGTTTCTTTCTCACAAGTGTTAGGGATGTTATTCAAGAAGTACCATGACATCACGGTTGCCTTGTTGATTGGGCTAATGATTGGCAGTTTGCGGAAAGTGTGGCCCTGGAAAGAAACGGTAGAATTTATCACCGACCGACATGGGGAGATTATTCCGACGGTAGAACGGAACCTGCTTCCGGCAGTGAACGGGGATTTATTTGCCGCGATGGGAGTTGCCATTGTCGGGTTTATCGTGGTGCTGGGGATTGAGCGGGTGGCACAAGGCACACGTTAAGATTTCACAAAAAAGAGGGTAGGGGAGCAACTCCCCTGCCCTCTTTTTATTTCCCGTGAAATGGGAAACGAGAAATGTTCGTGGTGCAACTTTTTAGAGTGCCACCTCTTGCAAGACGGGGGTTTCGACGGTGCCTTTGCGGCGGGGTTCACGCACCACCCGTAGCAGGATGAGAACCGTGAGAATGCCCGCAAAGGCACTCACAGCAAATGCGGCTTCAAAGCTAATCGTATCCGCCAGCCAGCCCCCCAGCAGGGGTGCAAGCAAGGCGGCGGGGGCAACCAGGGTATTGCCTAAGCCGATATAAAGTTGGCGTTTATCGGTCGGGGCGAAATCAAAAATAATTGCCAGATTGGGCGACCAGTATGCCTGTGTACCTATCCCCGCCAGCGAGTAGACCAAAAAGAACCATGCCCCCGATGGTGCGACCCATGCCACCAGCACGGCAAAGACCATCGCGCAGAAGCCAAGCCCCATCACGGTACGATGCCCGACCCTATCGCCAAACCATCCCAGAATCGGGCTGGCAATCATCTGCGACAAGAGCATCACACTGGTATACGTTCCGACTTCCAACGCACCCACATTATGTTTCGCCACTGCATAGATGGTGAAGAAACTTGACCCCATCATGCCGAATTGAATCACCCACCGCGCCATCAGGTAGCGCACAAAATTGGGGTCGGCGCGAAGCAGAGCGGGGGTTTCTTGCCAGACGCGGCGGAGCGGAAGGTGCGCGGTGGGCGGGGGTTCGACCTGATTTTCGCGGGTGCGGGAAAGAAGCACCCATGAAATCGCAATGGAACCAAACGCTAAGCCAAAGACCGAGGCATAATTGAAGGCAGGGTTGATGGTTTCCAACATATAGCCCGCCAACGGTGCGGCAAACGCCCCCGCCAATGCCGATGCGGATGCTTGTGTCCCGAAGAACAAGCCAATACGGGAAGAGGGAATGATTTTGGCAATCATGCTCTGCCATGCCGTCGCTGTAACCCCACCCCCTAACCCTTGCCATAAGAGCAATACAAAGGTCATGGTGAGGGCGACAGACGCAGGGACAAAAGGAACCAACAGCGCAACCACCGCCAACCCCACAAAGGGCAGGCGTTGATTCAAGGACATCCGCAAGACTTCGGGCAAAAAGCGTTGGAGCCGCGCCACCCGTTGTACCGTGAGCAATTGGGGCAACTGCCAGCCCAATTGGTGCAAATAGGGAATCAGAGCAATCAGAATGGCAGAGTCGGTCAGTTGGCTGACAAAGAGGGGAATCACGGTTCCAAAGGATGCCGCGCCCACGCCAAAGCCGAAAAACGCCCCTTCGGTGACATTCAATACAAAATTTCGTTTGGTGGTGGTATCAGAACTATCGGTCATATATGGAGGGTATTGAGTATTGGGTATTGAGAAACGACCGGATAAATGGAGGATGCCGTTTTCTCAATACTCAATACCCGATACTCACACGGGTTGGACGAACATCTACCCATAGAAAAAGGGCGGCTCGTGGGAGCCGCCCTCTTTTACGAGGTTGGGTATGTCGGAATTGACACGCTTATTGGGATTCTTCCAGCAATTCGGTGGCTTCGGCTTGAAGTTCGGTGGCGGTTTCGGTGACATCTGCGCCATCCACTACTTGTACCAACGCGTCGGCAATCAGACCACGAACGAGGTCGTAGCTGCCAACGGGCGGTTCCGCTTTACCGTACTCCAACATATTGAAGGCGGCTTCGTATTGCGGATTTTCTTCAAAGTAGTCGGTCAAGCCTTCGGCAACGCTTTCGCGGACGGGGAAGTAGTTGGAAGCACGTGCCCAGCCTGCTTGAACTTCAGCACTGGTATAGTACTTCACGAAGAGCCACG
>CBKYSX010000216.1:0-6735 GCA_966690745.1 uncultured Ardenticatenales bacterium | reverse complement strand
GAATGGCTGGGTTTGCCCGCCCTCTTTGCCGCGCAACGCCATTTGCCGGGGCAATTCAAAACCATTTTTTATGCCCACGAAACCGCCACCGTGCGCGGCGTGGTGGAATCCCACCCCGGTCACGATTTGCGTTTCTATAACGTAATGCGCCTTGCCCGCGAACGGGGTTTGTCCTTAGAACAATGCTTTGGCGACAAAAGCGGCAATTACAAACATGCCTTCTTAAAAGCCGCTTTATCGCTGGATGGCTTGTTTGCTGTGGGCGATTTGGTGAAGGAAGAACTTATCTTTTTAGAACCCTCGCTCCGCCCCGAACAGATAGATTTGGTCTACAACGGGGTTCCCAGCCAACCCGTGACTGCCGAAGCCAAATGGAACAGCAAACGGCTTCTACAAGAATACGCCTATGCCCTCTATCGCTTCGTGCCTACATGGGTCTTTAGCCACGTCACACGCCTCGTCCCCAGCAAAGGCATTTGGCGCGATTTCCGCGTGATGGAGCGGCTGGATGGCTATTTGCAACAGGCAAACGAAACCGCGATTTTTTATCTTCTGAGTAGTGTCCGCCCCACCGGACGACGGAGCGAAGATGTTTTGCGATGGGAATGGGAATATGGCTGGCCCCTCAATCATCGCGCCGATAATGGCGATTTGATTGCCTATGAATGGGATTACTGGCAAGCCGTAGAAGAATTTAACCGCCACGCGAAAGCCAGCCGCATTGTCTTCATCAATCAATTCGGCTGGAGCCGTGACCGGTGCGGCAATCGGATGCCCGCCACAATGGAATTTGCTGATCTGCGGCGCGGGGCAGATGTGGAATTCGGGCAGTCTATCTATGAGCCATTTGGCATCGCCCAGGTAGAGCCATTGTCATCGGGCGCGTTGTGTGCCGTTAGCACTGCTTGCGGTTGCCTTGGCTTTGTGCGGGATGCCGAAGGACATGACTCCCCCAATATTGTGATTGGCGATTATCTCCACCTACCTGAGTGGGCAATGCCAAACCGTTTGCCCGATGTGTTCGATATTGGACGCTCCCAACGGGACGCGGTAGAGGCGTTCGTTGCCAGTGAAGTTGCCCAACAAATCATTTATCGCCTGCCCCGTTCCCCCGAGGTCGCAACGCGATTGTTGGAAGGTGGAACCACGCTCAGCCAAAAAATGAGCTGGGATGTGGTGGCACGGGACTATCTAATGCCCGCCATGGCACGATTGTGACATGAGGGTTCACCCTCCCTCTGTTTTTCCGTATAATGGGAACTGTCGCAAGTACTGTAGAGAGAACGAGGACAAGGATGTCTGAAACGACCTTAAACGGAATCCGAATTTTAGTCGCCAAACCGGGCTTGGATGGACACGACCGGGGGGCGAAAGTGGTGGCGCGGGCATTACGGGATGCCGGGGCAGAAGTGATTTACACCGGTTTGCGCCAAACGCCGGAAATGATTGTTCGCACTGCCCTTCAAGAAGACGTAGATGCCATTGGCTTATCTCTGCTTTCCGGGGCGCACATGACCATTTTTCCGCGCATTGCCGTTTTGATGAAAGAACAACAGGTTGAAGATGTGATGCTCTTCGGCGGCGGCATTATCTCCGATGATGATGGTGTCACGCTGAAAGAAAAATATGATGTGGCGGGGGTTTTTGGTCCCGGGACTTCCTTAGATACCATTATTGCCTTTGTACGGGACGAAATGGTGCGGCGGGGTAAACTGAGCGAAGGATAAGCGTGTATAAAGTGTGCATATTGCATAGTACATAGGGCATAAAGCAATTGTGATAACAAGTATTTCCGTGTCGTTTATGCAACATGCGTTATGAAATATGTACCTTTATAAACACCCCCAAGGAGTCTCATCTATGTCTGAAACGCTTCCCTCCCGCCAGCTGTTTCCGTGGCACTACGTTTTATTGGGCGTTGGCGGTTTGATGCTTGCCACCGGCTTATGTTGTGGCTGGGTTGCTCTCGGGGTTGCGCTTGAACCCGCCGCCCCCGGAACCAGTGTCGGATCGCAAAGTTGGTGGGCGTTTCTGGCGTTGATTGTCATTCCGATGCTTTTTACCGCAGGCGCGGCATTGTGGCTGGGATGGCGGCAATTGTTACTGCGCCGTACTGCCGACCAGCACCATCGCATTTTACGGTTGGCAGACCATTCGGGGTCCGTTACCGCCACTGATGTCAGCCGTGACCTGATGCTTCCCCTGCCAGCCGCCGAACAATTGCTGGATCAACTCGCCGGGGCGGGCATTTGCCGCATGGAAATCAGCCCGGAAGGCACTACCACCTTCATCTTCCCGAAACGGGTCATACCCTAATGGACAATCTGGCAGAACGAACACTCGCCGGGGAACGTCGCGCATTGGCGCGAACATTGACCCGCGTTGAAAACGGAGGCGACGAGGGGCAACAGTTGGTTGCCACCCTCTTCCCCCACTCCGGCAAAGCACATATTGTTGGCTTTACCGGCTCGCCGGGCACAGGTAAATCTACGCTGGTCAATGCCGTCATTCGCACCTTACGCAAAGCGGGTAAAGTGGTCGGAGTGATTGCCGTAGACCCCTCCAGCCCTTTCACAGGCGGTGCCGTGTTGGGCGACCGTATCCGCATGAACGAACACATCCACGACGATGGCGTGTTCATCCGCTCGATGGCAAGTCGCGGCTCATTGGGCGGATTGTCCCGCGCTACCGGAGATGCAGTCACGGTATTGGATGCGGCAGGCTTTGATTATGTACTGGTGGAAACGGTCGGCGCGGGGCAATCCGAAGTGGAAATTGCCAAAGAAGCGCAAACCACCGTAGTGGTTGAAGTGCCGGGCTTGGGGGATGAAGTGCAAGCCATCAAAGCCGGACTGCTGGAAATCGCCGATATTTTTGCCATTAACAAAAGTGACCACCCACAGGCGCAACAAACTGCCCTCAGCCTTCGCATGATGTTGGATATTGCCAATCATCCGTATGTGTGGAAGCCGCCGATTGTCAAAACCATTGCCACCACGGGCGAAGGGGTTGCCGAATTGGTTACACAAATCCAAAACCATCGCGCCTTCTTGGAAGAAAGCGGACAATTGGAACAACGCCAGAAACAACGGGCGGCGGACGAATTTTTCCGCATTGTCCGCCGCGAATTGTTCAACCGTCTGAAAGCCGCCACCGGAAGCCGCTATGAGGAAGCCGTTGCCCGCATCGCCGCACGGGAAATTGACCCCTATACGGCGGCAAAATCGCTCATTGACTCTACGAGCCACTCCTAAAAACGGTGGCTCTTTTTTTGGGTTAGAGGTGAAGAACTTAGAGTGAAGAGAGAAGAGCCAAAACTCTTAATTCTTTACTCTTCACTCTTCGCTCTCCTCTGGAGGAGGGAGAATGTACGGCGAAATTAAACTATTCACGGGCAACGCCCACAAAGAGCTTGCCGACGAAGTAGCCCATTATCTGCGGATTCCCCTGAGCGGAGCCGATGTCTTTGAGTTTCCCAATGAGAATATCTTTGTCCGTCTGCACAATAGTGTACGCGGGCAAGATGCCTTCATCATCCAGCCCCTTTCCAGCCCGGTGCATCGAAGCATCATGGAATTGCTGATTATGATTGACACGCTGAAACGGGATTCGGCGGGGCGCATCACAGCCGTTTTTCCCTACATGGCTTATGCCCGTTCCGACAAAAAGGACCAGCCCCGTGTGCCTATTACGGGGAGGTTGCTGGCGGACCTCATCCAAACGGCAGGGGCGGACCGCTACCTCACCATTGACCTTCATGCGGGACAAATACAGGGTTTCTTTAACATACCGGGCGACGAAATGACCGCTTTTCATATCCAAAGGGATTATATATTAAGCAAAAACCTGCCCGATATTGTGGTCGTTGCCCCGGATGCCGGACGTGCCAAAGATGCCCGCTATCTTGCCGATGCACTGGATGCCTCCCTCGCCATTGTCGAAAAGCGACGCTATGGCAACGACCCCACGGCGCGGGGAATGCAATTGATCGGGGATGTGAAGGGCAAAACGGCAGTTATCTTTGATGATGAAATTGATACTGCCGGAACGATTACCAACGCGATTAAATTTTTGGCAGATGCGGGCGCACGGGAAATTTACGCCGTTGCCACCCATGCTCTCTTGAACGGACCCGCGATTGAACGTCTGAAGGATGCCCCTCTTACGGAATTAATTGTTACCAACACCGTTCCCATTGCCCCCGAAAAACGCCTCCCCAATATGCACATTCTGTCGGTGGCTCCCCTCTTAGGCGAGGTCATCCGCCGGATTCACTTTGGCATTTCGGTAGGGGCAATGTTTAACGAGTAAAATCTTTTCCTGAAACCTACTCCTTTTCTTTTGCGTAATGGAAGTACCAACCAATAAGAAAATCAAGGAGTTGTTCCTATGACCACGCAAAAGAAACTGTACAAAAGCCGTTCCGACAAGATGATCGAAGGGGTCTGTGGCGGATTGGGCGAATACTTCAATGTAGACCCGACCCTCATCCGTTTGGGCTTCGCGCTGTCGGTGGTAGGCGGCTTCGGGGCGGGGGTTCTCATTTACATTGTTCTCGCCATCGTCGTGCCGGAAGCCCCCGAACTGCCCGGAATGCACAATGAAATCGAAACGCCCGTTCAGGACGAATTCGATTTTGAAGTACGCGAACGGGAAATCTATAAAAACTAACTCTGAGCTCACCCTGTAACAGAACAGGTACGCCAGCGTTTTGGTAGCCTCCTTATGATAAGGAGGCTACTTTTTATTTGGGGCTTTTATCGTATTGTGAATCGGCACACAAAATGACATTATCGAATCAATCACACTGAAGTAATACTTCCCGAATGGAGATAGCACCATGCTGGACAAAGCCATCCAATTCCGAACCGAAGCACGCTACACCGAGGCACAACTTATTTTGGAGGAGTTGTTAGAGGCAAATCCAAATGATGCCCGCGCCAATTATCATTATGCGTGGCTATGTGATGTACAGGGCTTTGAAACCGAGGCAGTCCCCTATTATGTCAAAGCGATTGAACACGCCGGGGAATTAATGCAAGCGGAATTACAGGGGGCGTTACTGGGGTTAGGCAGTACCTATCGGGCGTTAGGCAGGTATGAGGAGGCTATCCACACGCTCGAACGGGGAATCCGCGACTTCCCGCAGGCGAAGGAGTTTCCCGTCTTCCTCGCAATGGCGTTTTACAATGTAGGTCGTCATGCGGAGGCGATGGAATTGTTGTTGCGAACGGTGGCGGAAACCGGTGCCGACCCCGGTATTCAACGATTTTCCCGGGCGATCGGCTTCTATAGCAACCAATTGGATAGACTCTGGACGTAAGGCATCCCACGTTAATAAGGGGTAGAGGATACTCATACAACAACGCTCCATTCGGAAAAGTGGTGGGGATGTGGGATGGAGTTGAAGGTGGGCATGGTTGACAACGGATCGTGCGACCTACCGTTACCCTGTCACAGAGCTATACCATTATTCCCATTCACCATCATACCTTTAGTCCCTTCAAGAATCTTGATGAATTTCGGAAAAGTTTATGAAATCTCTCTTTTTTTGGATTTGACACCGTACCGTCCAGACGGTATACTTCATCAATCTATCGGAATCACTTTAGGAAAATCGTATGTCGAAACGGGAAAGTATTTTAACTGCCGCCCAAAGTGTGGTGCGCCAGCATGGAACCGATGCACTGACATTGGATGCGGTGGCAAAAGAAGCAGGGGTCAGCAAGGGGGGCTTGCTTTATCACTTCCCCACTAAAGAGGCTCTCATTCAAGGCATGATTCAAACCTTGATTGATGAATTTAATACGGCGGTGGAAACAGAAGTGGCACAAGACCCAACCCCCGACAAACCCGGTCGGTATGCCCGTGCCTATCTACGAGCCACTTTTAATAGTGACTATCCCTTACCGGCACTCAGCGAAGGAATCCTGGCGGCGGTTGCCCTCAATCCGACTCTTCTTCGCCCCGTACAGGCGGCATTTCAAAACTGGCAAGCACGGCTGGTGAATGATGGGATTGACCCTGCCATTGCCACCCTCATTCGCACTGCCGCCGATGGATTATGGTTTACCGAACTAATGGATTTTGCGCCCCCGCCGGAGCCGTTGCGGAATGCGTTATATGCCAGACTGATGTCGCTGATCGAATAAGAAACCGGGGTTGACAACTCAATCTCCGTTAGAGGAACTATGAACGCTTTTTTCTTGCTATTACTGGCAATTCTTGCCGAAATCACCGCCACCTCATCCTTAAAAGCGGCGGAAGGCTTTACCAAACCGATTCCATCCTTGATTGTCGTGGTCGGATATGTGCTAACCTTCTACCTATTGTCCCTGAGCCTGAAAGAAATTCCTTTAGGCATTGCCTATGCCATCTGGGCGGGATTGGGAACCGTTGGAACGGTAGCGGTTGCCGCCATTGTCTGGCGCGAAGGGATAAATACCGCCCAGATTATCGGAACCCTATTGATTGTCGCCGGAGTTGTCGTGCTAAACTTCTTTTCAAAAGCACACACCACATAAACTCTCACTGAAATTCAATTAAAAAGGGACGAGGATTGCAATCCTCGTCCCTTTTTTTATAAACAACGCTCACTTACGGTGCGACAGTGGGTTCTGCCGGGGGGGTTTGCGGTGCGGCGGCATCCGGCGAGATTTCAATCATCTCCACATCGAAAATCAAAGGTGCATTGGCGGGAATCGCGGGGGGCGACCCGGCTTCGCCATAAGCGAG
>CBKYSX010000215.1:0-6758 GCA_966690745.1 uncultured Ardenticatenales bacterium | reverse complement strand
CAATCGCTTTACAGGCGGCAAAATCAAATCGCTCTTTTTAAGCCGGGACATTCGCCGTTTTCAAGTGTGGGAAGGGGAACAAAACGGCAATAGCGGCACAGCGGGGAGTCGCCTGCGGGATTACATGCCCAATGTTTCGGAAGTAGCATTAGAGGCGATTCAAAATGCCGAATTGATTATCTTTGCCCCCGGACGCATCTACACCCAGATTCTCCCCAATCTTACCCTGCCCCGTCTGGCGCAAGCCATCAAAGAAAGCACCGCAACCAAAATTTTTGTTGCGAATCTGATGAGCGAACCGGGGCATACGGAGGGTTGGACCGTTGCTGACCACATTGAAGCAATTGCAGAAACCAGTGGTGTGCAAATTGATTACGTGGTGGTCCATAACGGTACTGTGAGCACAGCCATGTTGAAGCAATATCAGAACGAGGGGTCGGGGGTTGTACCGCGCACCGATGCCAGTGAAGAGGTCAGCAGTCTTGTTTTTGCCGACACCGGCGAAGAAACAACGATACTGGAAGGGGCAGTGGTGGTAGCGGGTGATGTTGTCACGGAACGTCCCCAATTGGTAACATTCCAACGGGGGGAAGAAGTTATTTTGCGCGAAATGCCGGTGGTACGCCACGACCCGCAAAAACTTGCACCCCTCTTGCACCAACTACTCAGCGAGAAACGAATTTAAGGAGAGGGTATGGGGTGTGAGGGTAAACCTAACAGGTTTACCCTCACACCCCTCTCTTTTTAGGTATGATCAAAACAGGCATTTCC
This sequence comes from uncultured Ardenticatenales bacterium, assembly GCA_966690745.1. Lineage (GTDB taxonomy): Bacteria > Chloroflexota > Anaerolineae > Ardenticatenales > Ardenticatenaceae > CBKYSX01. The sequence continues at coordinate 5,987 of CBKYSX010000215.1, read as the reverse complement.
GGGTTACGCGGCACGGTGGCAGAAGGGGAATCCAACCTGACTGCCGCGACTATTACGCGATGGGTACAGGCGTATGTGGGCGAAGTCCAAACCCAACGGGAGATGACACGTCCGCGCATCGCCCTGGGACATGATGCCCGTTTGTCCTCTCCGGCGATTGCCGATATTGCGCGGGGTGCCTTGCGTTTGGCAGGCGCGGAAGTCCTTGATCTCGGCTTAACCCTAACCCCCACGGTTCAGCATTATATCCGCCATGCCGCCTTAGAAGGTGGCTTGATGATCACCGCCAGCCACAACCCGATCATTTACAACGGATTGAAATTTCTAGACCATCGCGGTTTCTTTTTGCCTTTGCACTGGTGGAGCAAAATGGAATCCCGGATGGCGGAGGACCAGCTTCCGGCGGTGGGGTTGGATGAAATCGGTGCTGTGAAGGAGCGGGGCGAAGCGGCGTGGAAAGCACACCTTGCCGCCGCCATTAAATCCGTAGACCTTGACGATATTCGCGCCCGACGACTGCGGGTGGCGTTGGATACCTGTAATGGCGGGGCAGTGCGCTGGGTTGAGTTTTTAGAGGCATGTGGCTGTGAAGTCCTGCTATTACATAGTGAACAGCACGGTTATTTTAGCCGTGAAGCTGAACCACTTCCCCAGCATTTGTCAGCACTCCAACATTTAGTCCGTCAGGCGCGTTGTGATATTGGTTTTGCCGCCGACCCCGATGGCGACCGTCTGGTTTTGGTGGATGCCAATGGTAATACTGTCAGTGAAGAGCATACAGTCGTGTTGGTGGCGATGTCCCTTTTTGGCAAACAGGCAAAGCGTAAACTGGTCGTCAACGTAGTCACCACCCATGCGATTGAGGATGTGGTCTTAGCCCCCGTTATTCGTACCCCTGTTGGAGAAATGAACGTGATTGAAGGGGTATTGAAACACGGGGCTTTGCTTGGCGGCGAGGGCAGTGGCGGTATCATTGTTCCCCACATTAATCTGGCGCGGGATGGGCTTGCCGCGATTGCGATGATTTTGCGCCTGATTGTGCAGGAACAACATCCGCTCGATGTGCTGATCAGACGCATTCCCTATTGGAAAAGCATCAAAAGCAAAGTTACCGCTACGACCTCTGTTGATACGCTTCGTACGCTCTTTGCTTTGTGGATTGAAGAACCCCCAACCGTTCACATGACCCATGAATTATTAGAAGTGGGGAGCAACGCGGGGGTTTTGCGCCTGGCACGAACCACGGAGAGCGTTTTCCTCCGTGCCGAAACGCGGCGGGGCGATACCTTCACCGCGGAAGGCAGTGCCACCGACCTTGAACCTCTTTTCACCGCCCTTTCCCGCGCCACCCCCACCCTTGACCTCACCGATGGTGTGAAAGTATCCAGTAAGTTTGCATGGCTTTCTTTGCGCCCCTCTAACACCGAGCCGATTGTGCGGATTATGGGGGAGGTAAAAGAATGAGTTTTCAGGGGGATTCTTGTTTTCATAGCGCATATTGCATAGTGCATAAAGGCAACGGCATCTTTCTACTTCGTGCCGTTTATGCACTACGCACTATGCACTATGCTCTGCCTCTATGATTTCTCTCCTCCTTTTTGAAGACCCCGCCGCTACCAACCTTCTCCCCTTAACATGGACGCGCCCGGTGTGGGAGTTGCGGTGCGGCGCATGGACGTTGCGGCAGGCAATCGAAGATGCCTACAGTACCCGCGTTACCCACCTACATACCCGCCCCCATCTGGCGGAGGTGGTGACAGAGCGAAGCCAACTCCCCGTCAATACGCTACCCGATAGTGGGATGGTATTGGTCATCAACGGGCGATTGTTGGCAGACCGCACCCTGCCGCGCCAACTGCCCATGTTTGGCGAATCCCGCCGTTATCTTGCGCCGGATGGTACCTTGTTAGGCGCATGGCTCTCCGCCGAACAATTGCAAACCGGGTGGAAGGTGATTGATACCCTGCCCTCCCGCACCCTCAATCAACCCCTGATTACCTGGGCATGGGATCTCATTACCCATAATGCCGCCCGTATTGCCCAACAAAACGCCCGCTATGCGCTGGGAGATGCGCCTTCATTGCAGGGAGTCTATCTACTCAACCGTGACGAGATTTTTATCCACCCCACCGCAACGATTCAGCCGGGGGTGGTTCTGGATGCGACCAACGGACCGATTGTCATTGACGAAAAAGCCACGGTTATGGCAACAGCGGTGATTCAGGGTCCCACCTATGTGGGCAAGGGGTCGGCGGTGAAAATTGGGGCAAAAATTTATCACGGCACGAGTATTGGTCCCGTTTGTAAGGTGGGGGGGGAAGTCGAAGAAAGCATTTTTCAGGCGTACAGCAACAAACAGCATGATGGCTTTCTGGGTAATTCCTATTTAGGGGAGTGGTGTAATCTGGGGGCGGGAACCAGCAATAGCGACCTGAAAAACAATTACAGTCATGTTTCGTTATGGGCAAACGGGGCGTATCACAACACAGGGCTACTCTTTGTCGGGCTGTTTATGGCAGACCATTCCAAAGCCGCTATCAATATGTCCTTTAATTCGGGGACAGTGGTGGGGGTTGCCTGTAATCTCTTCGGAGCGGACTTCCCCCCAAAGTATATCCCCAACCTTTCATGGGGCGGCGCAGGTGGTTTGACGGAACACCGCCTTACCGATGCCCTCGCCACTGCCGAACGGGTCATGGCGCGGCGCAACATGGTGTTGAGCGCGGCGGAGCGGCGGCTGTTGGAGGGCGTGTTTGTGGAGACATATCAAAGAACTACGCTGTAATAATGTCGTATCTCTTTTTATCACCCCTCAATCACCCTTTTTTTCAACAACCCCCGCTTTGCACATCCCGTAAAGTCTCTCACATCTACTCACAAATACGAAAGCAAAGGAGAGACGATGAAATCAGTTATTATCCCGATGGTTGCTGCAATGGGCGGTCTATTGCTGGGGATCATGGTATCGGAAGTCATTGGAATTGTAGGGTTTATGGCAACAGGACAAGCGATGGGGATTCGCTATCTGCCCATTTTACTCGCAGGGCTGGCGGCAATGATCGCCATTGTCGTGCAGTTGCGGCGGGCGAATCTGTAGGCGGAAGGGCGGGAAAGAGACCGTGCTATAGACCGTTATCTGCCAAATGTCGTCATCGTGTCATCGAGGAAAACTTTTGCAGATGACGGGTCTCTAGCCCTGTCGCTTTAGCGCGGGGAACCGTTGTTAGCTTTGAGGCGGGATAAAGTTTTGTCGTAGCCGTTTATGCACTATGGCACTATGAAACATCCCCACGATACTCCTCGACCTCGACCTCTTCCTCAATCTCCGACAACGCATCCATCTGCGGAACCAGCACAATCTCCCCCCACAACCGCTCCTGCGTCACCCGTGCCCACCCCAACCGTATTACCTCTAACAATGCCAGAAAGGTGACAATCACCTCCTGACGGTCGGGGGCATCGCTTAGCAAGGTGGTAAAGGGGAGGGTATTGCCGCTCCTCAGCAGACGACTTACCTCAGTCAATCGTTGGCGCACGGTGATTCGCAGAGGACGCACGACTTCATCCACCGTTTCCGGCTCCGGCTCTTTTTCCTGCAAAACCCGTTTGACGGATTTGAACAAATCGTTGAGCGTTATGCCACCGGGGTCAAGCCGTTTGTTGAGTGAATGGCTGACCTCTGCCCGCGCATAAGAGCGTAAATTTTGCGCCTCCCGCTCGCCCAGCCCCTGCGCCACCTGCTTGAAATGGCGGTAAACCTCCAACGCCCGCGCCAATGCCTCGCCGCTCTGTTCGGGGTCTTCGATTGCCCGTTCGACAGGCAATAGTGAAGTGCTTTTGATGAGAACCAGTTTTGCCGCCACCACCAGAAAATCGGCAATGGCATCTGGATCTTGTTGCCCGATGGCTTCCATCGTGCGGAGAAAATCATCCGTCACCCGCGCCAGCGACAGCGTAGTAATATCCAACTGATTCTTTTCAATGAGGTGGAGTAGCAGGTCGAGGGGACCCTCGAAGGAGGGGAGGGTGATGTGGAACATAGAAACGGGACGCGGAACGCAGGACGCAGAAACGGCAGTGATAAGTGGTTAGTGACGAGTGAAAAGTGAACGACAGGACACAAAGAACAGTTATAATCTTTTGTCGTTCTTGGTGTACTTTGTGACTCTTGGTGTTCTTTGTGGTTTCTGTAAGTCGTTGTCGTTTCTGCGTTCTGCGTCCCGCGTACTGGCTTACTGGAAATTCACGATCCGACCAAAGCCCTTCGCGTCTAACGAGGCACCGCCTACCAATGCGCCATCAATGTCCGGTTGTGCCATCAATTCGTCCACATTGTTGGCTTTGACGGAGCCGCCGTAGAGAATCCGAATCCCGTTGGCGACCTCTGCCCCGTAGTGGTCGGTCAGCCACCCCCGAATCATGGCGTGCATTCCCTGAGCATCGTCGGGGCTGGCGGTTTTGCCGGTGCCAATCGCCCAGACGGGTTCGTAAGCAACAACGACCTTTGCCGCTTCTTCGGGAACCAATCCGGCTAATCCTTCAACCAGTTGGGCGGCAACCACACTTTCGGCATTGCCGCCTTCCCGTTGTTCTAATAATTCCCCTACCGCAAAGACCGGAATCAAGCCATTCTCAATCGCGGTTTTCACCTTGCGATTAATCAAATCATCCGATTCCCCGAAAATCTGGCGGCGTTCAGAATGCCCCAGAATCACATGGGTTGCGCCAACATCTTTAAGCATCAGGGGCGAAATTTCCCCCGTATACGCGCCCGATTCCTGATAATACATATTCTGTCCGCCCAATGCCACCCCGGTATTATCCAGCAATGCACCTACCGTACTCAGGGCGGTTGCCGGGGGGCAGAGTAACACTTCCCGTCCCTCGGGAACGGAACCCCCGATTTCACTCAATAACCCTTCCACCAACGCCACCGCCTCGCCCAACGTACAATTCATTTTCCAGTTCGCCGCCATCAGGGGTGTTCGCATAGGGTTTCTCCTCTTTGAGGGGTTGACTGAGATAGGACGCAGAAAGTGGGACGCAGAAACGACTTACGACATTTCACCACAGAGTTCACAGAGAACACAAAGAACAACCACAAATTGTTTGCTGTGTGTCCTGTCGTTCACTTTTCATTCGTCACTAACCACTTATCACTGCCGTTTCTGCGTCCTGCGTCCTGTCCGTTAAACTTCCATCCCAATCTCTTCGTATTCAACATCTTCACTGGTTTGGGGCAGAACTTCGCCCCGCGCAAAGCGGCTGTCACATTGCAGACAGCGTAGTTGCGTTTTGTTTTCTTCCACCAACATTCCGCTACAGGTCGGGCAGGGGGTGGCAATCGGTTTTTTCCACGACGAGAAATCGCATTCGGGAAAATTGCTACAGCCGTAGAAAATCCGTCCGCCTTTGGTGCGCTTTTCGATAATGTCCCCATCCCCGCACTGCTTACATTTCACTCCGATATATTCCAGATAGGGCAGGGTATTGCGGCATTCGGGGAAGCCGGGGCAGGCGATGAACTTACCATAGCGACCCATTCGCAGAACCATCTCGCGCCCGCACTTCTCACAGGTCACGCCCGCCAATTCCTCGCCCACCTCGATTTTATCCATGCTTTCCTGAGCATAGTCCAACCGTTCGCTGAAGGGTGCGTAGAAATCGCCAAGCACCTTCACCCACTTGCGATCTCCCTCGGCGATTTCGTCCAGTTCCTGCTCCATTTGGGCGGTAAAACCAACATCCAATACATCGGGGAAATATTCCACCAACGCATCGGTAACGACCTCACCCAACTCGGTGGGAATCAATCGTTTGTTTTCCCGTTCGGTGTACCCCCGCGCCGTAAGCGTATTGACAATGGGCGCATACGTGGAAGGTCGTCCGATACCGTTCTCCTCCAATGCCCGTACCAATGTGGCTTCCGTGAAGCGGGGCGGCGGCTGGGTGAAATGCTGGTTCGGGCGTTGTTCCAACGCATCCAA
>CBKYSX010000214.1:0-6799 GCA_966690745.1 uncultured Ardenticatenales bacterium | reverse complement strand
GTATATCTGAATGGCAAGTAATCGGAATGTAACTATTAACAGTATAAACAAGGGCGCACTTTCTTGCAACAAACGAATTTTGCAGAGTAGGAAGATGTTCCTATTTTGGACTAGGGTAGCGCGATCCTTTGTTATTTGAAGAGGAATTGCATAGTTCAACGGCTTGCAACGAGGGGAAATGGCGTTATTCTTGCTCAATATGGCGGGGGGTAAGCCGCTCCAAAAATCGTTCCGCCCATCGGGTAATCCGTTCCTGTTGCCAATATCCGAATACAACCAAAACCGCTAAAACAACTGTAAGCGTAAGCGTAATTTCGGGGGGCAGAGTAACGGCACTTTCGGCGGCGTAGGTGAGTACGAAGGTAAATGGCAGACGCGCTAAACATAAAGCAATAAAAAAGTTGCGAAAGCTGACTTGGCTTAAACCCGCCGCGAAATAAGGGTAATCCCCTGTGGGAACCAAGAGAATAATAAACCAGAGCCAGATACTATTGCTTGAAAAGAGCCGTTCTAACCTTTGCAATCGCCCCGCCTCGACAAAGCGTTCTGCAAGAGGACGACCAAATTTACGGGTTAATCCCACTGCTACCATACCGGAGAGCAACAACCCCAAGTTGGCATAGATCGCACCCCACCACGTCCCATAGAGCAAGCCCGATACAAAGATAATCGGATACCCCGGAAGCGGCGCAACCAGAACCTGGACAACACTTAATGCAATTAAAGCGAACGGTCCCCATACACCGAAGCGGGCAATTTGTGCCCGTAACGCTTCTAAATCACCAAACAGGGCAGAAAGGGGAGTCCATAACCACCATACCAACACTCCAACGCCCACCAATAAGGCAAAGGGAAATACTTTTTTTAGGAATTCCTGATTCATTCTCAAACTTTAGACTCGTTTTTTCTACGCGGTTTGGCGTAGAACTTTCTACGCGATGTTGCGTAGCTCCCGTTTGACACTATTTGCGAATCGCATAGACTTGCGCCTCACGTAACCGCAAGGGACTTTAAGCCCGACCGTTGGGTACTACTCCCCGACCTACGCGAAGGAGCAAACCTTGAAATACCAGACTTTCCGCCGTTGGTGGTGGCTTGCCGCAACTGTTTTCGCTCTATTAAGCGCACTGTTGTTTACGCCCACTTATGCTGATGACCCCATCGCCACGACGGACGCGCCCCCTGCTAACGACCCCGCCATCGCCATCGCTCCCATTCCAACACCAAATGCCCCTACCGGCGAGATGCAAATCCAGTTGTTTCAACGCATCAACGCTATTCGTGCGGAGCATGGCTTACCTCCCTTCCAGTATAACTTAAAATTGGAAAACGCCGCACAGTCCCATGTCACGGATATGCAGAGTCATGGGCTTCGGAGTCATCGGGGGTCGAACGGCTCTACCTACTATGACCGTATGGTAGCGGCTGGGTATACCCCTACCGAACGCTGGGGCGCGGCAAACGAAACCATTGGCTGGGGCAATAATTTGGACCGCCAAATCAGTTGGTGGATGAACAGTGCAGTGCATCGTTCCATCATTTTAAGCTCCCACTACACCGAAATCGGAATTGGCTATACAGGCGACCCCGCCCAACGTTGGGGGCATTGGTGGGTAGTGAATTACGCCGTACCGCAATAGCATTTCGCTTCCGAATTTCAATTGAATATCCATACCCTATACCAAAACGGGACACATTAACAATGTATCCCGTTTTTTTGATGTTTGTTTCGGTATGGAGCGGAGATTCCGAAACTACTAAACTAACCCCACTCTGCAAATGTTTGTCAGCGTTTACCTATACTCCCTGAGAAAAGAAAACGTTGCCTTTTTGTGAATGGTGCGGTAAAGTGTAGGGATAACACGAACAAAGCGCACACCATCCATCCATGAATTCATTTCCCGATTTACCCCCTGAACTCCCCAAAGTTACCGTAGATGTCGTCATTTTTACCTTATTGAATGACGAACTAAAGGTGCTGTTGGTACAACGTCCGATCCCCCCGTTTGAAGGAAGTTGGACGCTTCCCGGTGGTTTTGTTCAACCTGAAGAATCTTTGGAAGAAGCGGCGCGGCGTGTCCTGGCAGAAAAAGGGCGGATTACGAATGTCTGGCTGGAACAGCTCTACACCTTTGGGGAGCCGCAACGCGACCCTCGCGCCCGCATCATTACTGTTACCTATTTTGCCCTGATTCGACCTGATAGTTTGCAACAACGCTATGGCGATGAAACGGTGGCGTGGCACCCTGCTTATGATTCACCCCCGCTTGGCTTTGACCATTCTGATATTGTCCGATACGCGATCCAACGCTTGCGCTATAAATTGGAATACACTGCCGTAGCCTTCCAATTGCTCCCGGAAGCCTTTACGCTGACCGAACTCCAAAATGCCTACGAACACATCCTGCGCGAACCGCTTGATAAGCGGAATTTCCGGCGCAAAGTATTAGCAACCGATTTGCTGGAAGAAACAGGGGATGTTCGTAGCGGCGATCACCGCCCCGCCAAACTCTACCGTTTCAGCGAAAACGCCCGCTTTGAAATTCAGGCGCGGCGGCTCTTCCCCTAACAGATATTCACCATCTTCGTCCGCACCATGAGCGTTTTCTCCATTCGCCCGTTGGGGTTACGTGAAAACCTGTTGGCATTTGAACTTCAGGGGGATGCGGTGTGGAAAGAAACTAAGCCTTCCGATATTCGGGAGGCGTTTGTGTTATGGAATCCGCAGGGGCGACCCCATTCTGCCTACCCCATTCTTGAAGTTGAACGCCCGATGTCGGGGCGGGAGGTAATGGAATGGCAACAACAGGCGTGGGCAACCCACGTGACTACTACGCGGCGGCTCTTTGGTGCATCTCCGCTATCGGGCATTCCAAAGCAAGATCGTCCCTTGCGCGGCATTCTCGCCTTTCCCGTAGAACTCTTTAGCAATACAGGACGGTGGACATTGGTACATAAAGGTGGATGGCAATGGTATTTCTCGCCCGAACAATTGCGGGAGGGGACGCGCCTGCCCGTTCCTCCGGCACGTTTCTAAAAGACCCTATGAGCATTTTTAACGGCACACGGCTGACCAATCAAACCTTTAAGCTGGACAACGAACGGATGAGGCATGGTTGGTATAGCGACAAGTATTTTGAAAATGTCGTTTCGATGTTGAGCCAAATCGCCGCTACCGATATGAAGTTGGCGGATTTTGATGTGGTGGGGTCGGCGTTTGTCCCGGAGCAGAATGTAGGTGCGGTAGCAATAGGGGATATTGAAGTTGAAATGCAATTTTATACCCGCCGCCCGTTTGCCGTTATCGCAGGGGTAGATAAAGCCTTAGCAATGCTCCGTTACGGAGCAGGGTACTACGACCACGAACGCTTTATTCCGACCTGGCGTGATCTACAAGTGGAAGCGGTGCATGATGGGGCAATTACCACCTTTGATGCCGATTGGCGTACCGTGCAACCCGTTATAAGGGTGCGTGGACGTTATCGGGATTTTGCCTTATTAGAAACCCCGATGTTGGGGGTACTCACCCGTGCCTCACGGATTGCCACCAATGTCTATGATGTGTTGAAAGCCGCACATGGTAAACCTGTGCTGTTTTACCCTGCCCGCTATGATGCCCATGAAGTACAGGCGGCGGATGGGTATGCTTATGATATTGCCGTGAAACGCTTTACGCTGGATTACCGCGGCGGACCCCCCGCTATGATTTCGACCGATGCACAGGGCGACTGGTGGGGGGGTGCGAGTGGGGGTACGGTGGACCATGCCGCGATAGCCGCGTTTCTGGGCAATACCGCCGCCGCCATGGTGGCATTTGCCCGTTTTACGTCCCCGGAAGTACCGCGTATTGCCCTGGTGGATTTCCATAATAACGGGGCGGCAACCGCAGAAGAAGTGGCACGTACGATGTTCCATGAATGGTGGAATGCCCGCCAACGGGGAGAACCGGATGCAGACCGTTACCGCTTGTTTGCCGTGCGCTTAAATACATCGCCCATCTTGCGGGACGAAGGCGTAACCCCTCTGGGCGACCCCCATTTGGACAACGGCGTAAACCCCCGTCTGGTATGGTCAGTGCGGCAGGCATTGGATGAGGGATGGCGCGGATGGGGGTTGGCGGATGATAGGGCAAAGGAAGCGGAGCAATATTGCAAAGCTATCAAAATTGTGGTCAGTGGTGGCTTTAATGCCGCCAAGATTCGCTGGTTTGAAACCTTAAACGTTCCTGCCGATATTTACGGAACGGGAACCAGCATTTTGACCAATGACGCGACCACCGATACCGATTTCACCGCCGAGATTGTGCGCGTGAATGTATTGGGAACGTGGCAAGATGTCGCCAAAGCGGGGCGGCGACCGGGTGACAACGCGGATTTAGAACCGGTGGATTTGGGAGTGTTGTAAACGATTTATAGCATTGAGTGGGCTGTATTCTGTAGGGGCGTATCCTTGTGGTCGCCCGCCGTTGATAGTTGGTCAGGGTGGGCACGAGGCAACGCTCTACAGTAAAAAGAATTTGTTAGGGCGTAGGCGTATCCGTCGGAATCGCAATCACCGTTTCCTGCGGTGGGGTTTCCGACGGAACCGTAATCACTGTAGGTTCGGCGGTAGGCAACGGTTCACTTGTTGAAATCGGAGTAGGCGAGGGCGGCTCAAGCGTAAATGTCGCTGTTGGAGGGGGTGGCGCGGTTGTGCTCGTCGCTGTTGGAGGCGGAAAGGTCGGAACAATCACAATGGTTGCCGTTGGGGGCACAGCTGTATTTGTCGCGGTGGGTGGTACTACCGTTGCTGTAGGGGTCGGGCTGGGGCGGGGTGTTTCCGTTGGCTCCTCTGTGGGTGTTTCGGAAGGTTCGGGGGTAGGCGTGTTGGTGGGTCCCGCTGTTGCCGAAGGGCGCACCCCAGTAAAGGTAGCGGTGGCTTCGGTGGTTGGACTGGTTGTGACCGAAACAGTAGCCAACGCCGTTGCAACTACGATAGTAGGGGTATGGGTTGCAGGCAAAGAAGGGTCGGGGGTGGGAAGTACGGGCGAAGCTGTACTACTACTCAACAACAAAAACCCGATGGCATATAAGGGTACAGTTAGAATTAAAATACCAAAGTACAGCCCACGTCGTTGGGGGCTAAACAGAGAGCTGAGATTCATGCGGTGGCGGGGAGCAGATTCAAGGACTCCGTTAATGCTTGACGTACCGCCAGCAAATATGCCAGATCCATTAAGAGACTGTTGAGTTCGGTGGATTGGCTGACCACGCGGCGGCGCAGATGTTCAATTTTATGGTGCAGAATGGCAACCCATCCTTCAACCTGGCGAATTCGATATTCCAGATACCGACGATTCCCCTGTTCCCCGATTTGGCTGAGGTCAAGGTCGTAGGCAACATGGGTAAAAAAGGTGGTTAACCCGCGTGGGGGTTTTTGTTGTGCCATAGTAGACTTCCAACTATCGCTTTGAATGATGGTAGCGGAGAGGGAACATTTTGTGAAATTACCTTCTCATCGCTTCGTTTACATGGAGCCAAGGAGCAGGTCAGCTGCTCTTTCAGCAATGGCAATGGTAGGAGCCTGTGTATTGCCATTGGTAATAAGAGGCATTACCGAGGCATCTACCACCCGTAGCCCTTCAATACCCTGTACTCGTAGTTGCGGGTCAACCACTGCCAGCTTATCTATACCCATTTTACAGGTTCCAACGGGGTGATAAAGCGTTTCGCTTTTAGCGCGAACGAAATCGGTAAGGTCGTTCTCACTTTGAATCTCTTTCCCCGGTAACAGCTCCTCTCTCCGATACCCATCAAACGCGGTGCTTTCCCCGATACGTCGTACCAACCGACAACCTGCCACCATGGTTTGTACATCCCGCGCATCTTCATAGTAATTTGGGTGAATGGCAGGTTGTACCATCGGGTCGGGGGTATGCAGGGATAATGTACCGCGACTATAGGGCTGAACAAGGGTTGCACCCAGCGAAAAACCATGACCTTCGGGGTTGTTAAAGCCATGCTCGACATAAAACGAAGGCGCGAAATGGAATTGCAGATCGGGTACCGGAGCAGTGGGGTCTATCCGCACGAAGCCGCCCGCTTCCGCCACATTAGAGCTCAATAGCCCTTTGCGGAAGAGCAGATAGGCGGCAAGCTGGCGCGGCGTTTCGGCATTTGCCATCGTAATCGGACGGGTGCAGTGCCATGCCACCCCTGCAATCAAATGGTCTTGCAAATTCTGCCCGACCCCCGGTAAATCATGGACGACCGGGATGGATAGTTTCTGTAGTTCTGTGCCATTGCCTACCCCTGAAAGCAGAAGGAGGTGAGGGGAATTGATGGCACCGCCGCTCAAAATAATCTCTTTCGTACATCGTGCCTGTTTGAGCTGATTGCCTACCCGATATTCCACCCCTACTGCCTTTTTGCCGTCAAAAAGGATTTTGGTGACAAACGCATGGGTAGCCACATGGAGATTAGGGCGTTTGAGAACAGGTGCAAGGTAGGCAGAAGCCGCACTATGCCGTGCGCCCCGTTTTTGATTGACCTGATAGAAACCCACCCCTTCCTGCCGGGACCCGTTGAAATCGGAGTTCAAAGGGATACCCAGAGTTTGCCCCGCTTCTACAAACTTTTTGGAGAGAATATGAGGGTCACGATGGTCGCTAATGGTCATGGGTCCCCCTATCCCATGATACTCATCCGCGCCCCGTGTTTGATGTTCGGCTTTCTTAAAATAGGAGAGCAAATCCGCATAGCTCCACCCCGGATTGCCCGCCTCTGCCCATTGGTCAAAAATGCGGCGATTTCCCCGAATA
>CBKYSX010000213.1:0-6802 GCA_966690745.1 uncultured Ardenticatenales bacterium | reverse complement strand
AATGGTGGATGCCTATTTTGATGATGGCAACGGCGGCATGGTTACCAAACGGATTTCCGGCTCTTATGTCGAATTTGCGGAGCGGCGCGTTCTGCCTGAATACGCCAATCTGTCGGTAGCCGAACTTGCCCGCGCCCATCGTCGCGAAGGGTTTGAAGTCGGCAACGCTGACAAAATTTTTGAAAGTACCTACACCAGCCAAACCAACAAACGGGATCAATAAGTAAACAGAGGGCAGAACCGTTCTGCCCTCTATTTGCTGTTATAACTGTTCTTTCATGTAGCCAGGAATTAACACCGACCATTGAAAACGAAATTACATAAAGGAGGCGCATGGACGCGTTACTGAAAAAACTACATTTATCCGATGTCAACCCCGGAACCTCAAGCGGCGCAGGGGAGTGGATTGAAACGGGCGGGGCATTGATTGCGTCAACCAACCCCGCAACGGGTGAGGTGATTGCCCGCGTCGAATCTGCCACACCGGAGGCGTATCACACTGTTGTAGAACGGGCGAGCAGTGCCTTTGAAAACTGGCGTATGATGCCCGCCCCGAAGCGCGGCGATGTGGTACGGGATTTGGGCAACATTCTGCGCGAATACAAAGAGCCGTTGGGCGAATTGGTGACGTTGGAGATGGGCAAAATCCGCGCCGAAGGGTTAGGCGAAGTGCAGGAAATGATTGACATCTGCGACTTTGCCGTTGGCTTGTCCCGCCAATTGTACGGGGTAACGATGGGAAGTGAACGCCCCCGCCACCGGATGTACGAACAATGGCATCCGTTGGGCGTGGTCGGTATTATCACCGCTTTTAACTTCCCTGTGGCAGTATGGGCGTGGAATGCGGCATTGGCGGCAGTATGTGGCGATACCATGATTTGGAAGCCGAGCGAATTGACCCCCCTCACCGCCGTTGCCACCCAGCATCTCGCCAATCAGGTAATGGCGGATTATGGCTTGTCGGGCATTTTCACCCTGACCACCGGCGGCGGCGACATCGGGCGCATGATGACCGAAGACCGCCGGGTTCCGTTGGTTTCCTTCACAGGTTCGATTCCCACCGGGCGTAAAGTGGCACAAACCGTGGCGGGGCGGCTGGGTAAAACGATTCTGGAATTGGGCGGCAACAACGCAATTATTGTTACCGAAAACGCCGACCTTGACCTTGCCACCCGTGGGATTGTTTTCGGCGCGGTCGGCACGGCGGGGCAACGCTGTACAAGTACACGGCGGATTATTGTTCATCGTTCCCAATCGGCGGAATTGACCCAACGGCTGGTGAATGCTTACAAACAAGTGCCGATTGGCAACCCGGCAGATGAAGGGACGCTGATGGGTCCGTTGGTGACAGAACATGCCGTGCGGAACATGATGTCCGCGATTGAACGTGCCCGCATGGATGGGGGCGAACTGTTGGTGGGGGGCAATACCCTGCCCGACATCGGCGCACAATATGTAGAGCCGACCATTATCAGAATGCCCGCGCAAACCGAAATTGTGCAAGAAGAAACCTTCGCGCCAATTCTGTACATTCTGGAATACAACGATATGGATGAAGCCCTTGCCTTGCATAATGGTGTCACGCAGGGCTTATCCTCCGCGATTTTCACCGATAGCTTACGCCAAGCCGAAACCTTCCTCTCCTCCATGGGGTCGGATTGTGGGATTGCCAACGTGAATATCGGCACCAGTGGGGCGGAAATTGGCGGGGCGTTTGGCGGCGAAAAAGATACGGGCGGCGGACGCGAAAGCGGCTCCGATTCCTGGAAAGCCTATATGCGGCGGCAAACCAACACCATCAACTGGTCGCGGGAATTGCCGTTGGCGCAGGGGATTCAGTTCGGGTGATGATATCGGCAAAGATAAAAAAGAGCGTTCCATCATGGAACGCTCTTTTTTGTCGGCTATACTCATTCCCCCAGAAAGCCTGTAAGCAGTTGCGGGACACTACTATCAAATCCGACGATTCCAAGATAGAGAGGGTCATCAATGGTGAGGCTGGTCCAGTTGGATTCCGTGAACGCACCCACCACTTTAACCGCGCCCCGTTTACGGTGCAACTCGGCGATGGAAGTATGAACGTGCTGTCCCGTATTCACCTGACCATCGGTGAACATGATCAGGGCTTCCCCTAGATCATGTTTGGCATGGTAATTCATCGCCACCGAGAAATCTGTCGCTTCCCCCACCCGTCGAATACTGCGCTCAATATCATCAAGGCGACGGTTGGGGCTGATTGCCTCGGTGCGATTGATCGTGGTTCCGAATAGGGTAAAGGTGGCATAGGGATATTGATGTGCCAGCACTGCCCCCATTGCCACCGAGGCTTGTGCCGGAGTGGTGGAGGGCATTCCCAACACGTTTCCAGTTGTCATACTACCGCTATGGTCAAGCGCAACATGAATCCGCTTATTGCTTTGGGTAAGGTTACCAAACGCCAGATAGAATGCCCGATCCAGTGCATCAATCACTTGCCGCTTCGGGTTCCATGTTAGGCTTCCACGCACCCCCTTGCCACTCGCATAGACCTTCAGTGCCTGATAGAGCGTCATGGGGTGAACCCGCCCTTTTGTAATCCGCTCTTGACGGAATGCCTCTACCACCCCCATCAATACCGCATGTTCATCCAGTAATCCCTTAGCGGTGAGGCTTCCAAGATTGCGGGTCAGGGCAGTCATTGCCAGCCCCTTTTCCAGCAACAATCGCCAGACGTTAGCCGTCAACCGCTCCGATGGAATCATGTCATGGGTAAAGCCGAAGCGTTCGACCAATCCTAACACGGTTCGTTCATCGCCGATGCGGAGCGCATCATAACCGCGTAGATAGTCCGCTATCTCCCCTTCAAGGGCGTATGCGCCATTCTTCTCGGTATTATGCAAGAGCCACTTAAAGATAGCATCGTGGTCAGGGGTAGAAGGTTTCGGGTGCCCCCGTCGAATCACATCCCCGTGCGTCCAGGTGGCACGATTGGCATATTTCAACACCTGATACGCCACCTCGCGGGCGGTGCGGCTGTTATACCACTCGTTAATCAGACCACGTACAATTTTCCCCGTTCCCCGCTCTTTGCCGATATAGGCAATCAGGGAAAGCAAGGTAGACCCGGTACGCGTCATTTGGAGGGCGACATGAGCGGCATGTTGGCGGACCTCAATTGTCGGGTGCTTGAGTGCTTCCGCAATGAGATACAACCCCGCATCTTGCTTCATAGCACGACCTTTTACCGACACATCCAGGGCAAGGTCAATTGCCTTGATTGGCTCCTGCGCGAGTGCCTGAGTGACCGTCTGCACATTGCGGAGCGCGTGTTCTTGATGGCTTATGTAATACGTGGAACCTTCCGCCCCCAGAATGAGGAAGCGTTCCAACCGGGTGAGGATATCCGCCTGGAAGACAAAGCCCGCGCTATCGTTTGGCACCTGGCGCGGGTCGGCTTGCGTGGTAACCGGAACGTTCCTTGCAATACGATTATAGTTGGTGGGCATATCCACTCCTTCCGTCCCTTGCGGGCAAATGGGGTCGGGGCAAAAAAAAGACACAGGGCAATGCACTTTGGCTGGTAGCCATTGCTGTTGAACCCTTGTGTCAACGTCCCCGGAGTGAGCGATACAGGAATCGAACCTGTCCTCTTAAGTAAGATAACCCTCAGCCAGCGTCCTAAAAGGCAAAAAAATGGTAAGGGAAATGCCGCACCTTGCGGCGTATCGCCCGATGAGATGGGGGCAAAAGTGGTGGAAGGCGGGGCATCTTGATAGGATAACCGCCTTCCATTCGTCCCCCGAGTAGCGGTGCCAGGAATCGAACCTAGAACCTCGCGCGTCCAGAGCGATAACCCTCATCCAGCGTCCCTTACGGGCAAAAACGGTAAGGATATTGACGTACTCTACCATTGAGCTACACCGCTAAGGCTATTCTAGGCAATAACTTATAAAAGTCAACCGTAACCAATATAGATGTAGGGGCAAACACATAAAGTGAGCGACTAAATCTTCTGAAAAAAGAGTGCCGTTTTTGTGCAATTTCTACGTAAAGATGAGTATACAACCCTCCCAACCTCTGCTACAATCGTAAAATAACGGTGGGTGTGCCGTTTATACCAATACCCTCTCCATAAACCAGTCACTTTTCCGTTGCCCCGAACCCTATGGAACCCATTGTGGTGGATTTTGTCAACCGTGAAGCGGAATATAACGGCTTTCAACGTGCTTTGAATGAAGAGATTCAACGCTCGGTGCGTCTGATTGTCGCGCCCGAAGGCATGGGCAAAAGTTATCTGCTTCGTCGAATGCGGTTGCTGGCAATGGAAATGAATGTGCCGGTGGCATTGATAGATTTTCGGGATAGATATGCCTTTGACCATCTGCTGTTGGCGCGATTGATTCGGGACCAATTCACCTCGCCCCTCTTTAACCCCCTCACCGCTATCATCAATCAATTCACCCAGCCCCGCCTGACCATTGCCAATGCCTCCGGCGATGGCGGGTTGAATATCTCCGATATTAGCGGAAGCACCATTGAAGTGGGAACCGTTGTCGGGCGTGACCTGATCAAAGACAATCAATTTTTCGTGAATAGCGAAAGCGAAGTGACGCGGCGGGCGGCGGAAGTCACGATTACCGATAGTTTTTTTGCCTGTTTGGGGGCGTTTGTGGCGGCGCATCCGCGCCAACGGGTCGTGGTACTTTTTGATTCCTTTGAAGATGTGACCGACGAAGCCGGGCGGTGGTTCCGTACCGAATATCTGCGGCGGCTGACCAACCCTGAATTAAAAGGCATTGTGACCATCGTCGCGGGGCGCACCCCGCCGGACATTCCCGACAGTGTACAAGGAGTAGTGGGGCGTTCAGAATTAAAAGTCTTTACCGAGGCGCACGTTCGGGAATATATCGAAGTTAAAAAACAATTGCCGGGGTTGGATATTGGTACGATTTATCGTACATCGGGCGGGTTGCCGGGCTTTCTGGCAAAAATGGCACTGACGGCGGCGGGGAACGCCAGCCAGAAAGATGATGAATGGCTATGAATGCGCCGACCCCCGCCGACCCCGCTCCCCCCATGCCCGACATAGCGACCTTCAACGCCACCTTATTAGATCAAATTGTAGAGCAAGCGCCGCGCCTGTTGAAAGAAGGGTTGTATCTCGCCGCAATTCCCTTCGGCTATAACGTGGCATTGCTTACCCGTTTGCGCCATCGTGACGATGATAAAGATGCACGACTGGTGGAACGGTTGGCGGAATACTCGTTTATCAGTCCGCTCACCAATGCACCGAGCGGCATGACCCATGCGGTTCATGCGATAGAACGGGGTTTATTGCAGAAACGGTGGATTCAGGAAGACAGCACTGCCTATCGAACTGCCCATCAAGCGGCATTGAAATTTTGGCGCGAATCCCCCCCGGTGGTATCCGACCCTTTCATCCCCACCCAGAACATTGTCTACCATGAATTGATTGCCGCGCCGGAAGCGGGGATTGAAACGCTGATTCATGCCTTTCAGGAATACAGCACCCTGCGCCGCCTTGCCGCGATTGACCGTTTGCTGGTAACGGTAGACGAAGCCGCGCACCGCCTCGATGACCTGAAGGACCCGATTTACCCCCGTCTGGCGGATACCCTCATTTACTTCCGCGCCCGCTTAGACCAATTACGGGGCAATTGGGTACGGGCGAAAAATGCCCTTGAGCCTCTCATTCAGAAGCAAACCTCGGCGCGGCTCCATCCCTATGTGCAACGTGCCTATGGGTTATCCCTGATCCAAATGGGGCAGTATGTAGAGGCAATGGACTATTTGGAAAGGGCGTTAAAAGGGTTGCGCCAACGGAACGAACGCAACGAGGAATTGGGTTTTACGATGTTGGCGTTGGGGGATGCGAATGTACAACTGGCATTGGCGGCGCGGGGCTATTTTGCCGACCCCCAACCCCCGCAAACAGTGGGGGAGCGAATTTGGAAATATCTGCCGCTTTTGCCCGTTCCTTTAATGATTTATTTGAGTACACGGGGTCTAAATTTCTGGCATCCTGATTCTTGGACGGCGATGAAATCGCAGGATTGGATTATTGCACGGCTCTTCGGGCGGGGGGCAAAATGGTATCGCGCCGCCGATACGTTATTGGAAGCGGAGAGCGAGAGAAGTGTCTGGGGGCAAGCCGACGAAAAATTGGCGTGGTTGTATCTGCGGATGGGGGATGCACGGCAAGCAGTACCCCGGTTCAGAGAGCTGTTAAGCGACTCCCATTCAGAAGAATTTTTACGTGCCTCGGCAAAAATCGGCTTGGCTGAATCTTACTGGCAGTTGGGGCGGGTGGAGGAAGCGGAACGGTTGGTGCAAGAGGCTCTACCGTTGGTCGAACGATATGAAGCGATTGAATTGGCGGCGTTGGGCGAAGATTTAACAGGAAAGCTCGCGCTTCGCAAAGGGGACACCGCGACAGCGATTACCCACTTTGAACGGGCGTTGGAATTTTACCAACGCACCGGCGATTTAGTGAATGCCACCGCCATTGCGGAAGAATTGGAGCAAGCGACAACCCACCCCGAAGCCCCGGTGCGTGCCGCTACAACAGCCGCATTAGAACGGGTAGATGGGATTTTACCGGTTCGACAATACCCGACCCGCTTTCAACACCCATTTTTGCAGATTTTCCAATGGGGCATGGTCGGAATTATCGGGCTGTTGGTATTCTTGACCCCGATGTTGGCGGTGCGGGTGCAACAGGGGTCGTTTTTACAATACACGATTGGGTTTGAAGCCCAACCTCCTTTGCAAGCCGGAACGGGCATTATTCCGTTGAATGCTG
>CBKYSX010000212.1:0-6816 GCA_966690745.1 uncultured Ardenticatenales bacterium | reverse complement strand
GGCGGGGGGCGATGTCTTGTCGGTGGCGGCGGTGCAAAAAGTGCGTCGTGCCTTGCCGCATATAAAGATGGTTAATGGGTATGGACCCACCGAAAACACTACTTTTACCACCTGTTATCCGATTCCCGATGATGCCCTCCTCTATCATTCTGTGCCGATTGGCTACCCGATTGACCATACCGATGTCGTGATTCTGGATGCTCATTTGCGCCGTGTGCCGATGGGCGTGGCGGGGGATTTGTATACGGGTGGGGATGGTCTGGCGCGGGGCTATCTCAATCGTCCGGGCTTCACGGCGGAACGGTTCATACCCCACGCCTTCAGCGACAAAGCGGGAGCACGTCTTTACCGCACCGGGGACCGCGCCCGCTATCTGCCCGATGGCGCGATTGAGTTTCTGGGGCGGAATGACAATCAGGTGAAGGTGCGGGGCTATCGCATCGAACTGGGCGAAATTGAAATGGTGCTGGGAAGCCACCCCGCCGTTGAAAATGCCGTGACCACCGTGCGGGTTGCCCCCTCCGGGGATCAGGTATTGGCGGCGTATGTGGTGGGGGATGTCACCCCCGCCGAAATTCGTGCCTTCCTGCAAGAATCCTTGCCCGATTACATGGTCCCGACCCTGATTGTGTCGGTGGCACACTTGCCCCTGACCCCCAACGGGAAAGTAGATCGCCGCGCCCTGCCGGAGCCAACCTTTGATGTATTGGAAGCCACCACCACGTTACCCATTACGGAAACCGAAAAACAGATGGCGGTGGTGTGGGAAGCCTTGTTAGGAGTTCCGATTGCCCGCGAAAGCCATTTCTTCCATATTGGCGGACACTCGCTGATGGCAACGCGGATTGTGGCGCGGGTGCGGGAATTGTGGAATGTCACGCTCCCGCTCAAAACGTTATTTGAACACCCGACCCTGGCGGAATGGGCGGCGGTGGTGGATCGCACGGTGCAAGATTCCAACGGCGAATATCCTGTGGGGGCGCATCTGACCATCCGTAAAACGCAGGAGGATGGTTCGCCCCTGCCACTTTCCTTTGCACAGGAACGGCTCTGGTTCCTTGACCAATTGACCCCCGGCGATGCCGCCTTGAACATTCCGGTAGCATTAAACCTGTTCGGGACATTGGACGTGACACGCCTTGAAACGGCTCTGGCGCGAATCGTCGCCCGCCACGCCACGCTCCGTACTACCTTCGCGTTAGTCAATGGTCAACCCGTTCAGGTTATAGAGGATTCGCTTACCGTTCCCCTCGAAATTGTAGATGCCTTCTCCCCCATCTCCGTAGCGGAGAGGGGGGGCAGGGGGGGTGAGGTCTTTGATTTCATTGAACACCCCTTCAACCTTGCAACCGGTCCGTTGGTGCGCTGGCGTTTGGTGCGGGTAGCGGAACGGCATCATCTCCTAGTCGTAGTTTTTCACCATAGTATCAGCGATGGCTGGTCGGTGGGGAAATTCCTGCGCGAAATCGAACAGGGCTATCAAGACCTGCCTTTGCCGCCCCTGCCGATTCAATACAGCGATTACGCCCGATGGCAACGGGAATGGCTGGCAAGTCCCGCCGCCGAACAGGAATTGAACTACTGGCGTAGCCAACTGACCCCCTTGCCACCGGTACTGGATTTGCCCACCGATTTCCCGCGCCCTGCCGTACTCAGCACACGGGGCGCGGAACAGGTGGCGTGGATTCCCGAATCACTGGCACAGGGGTTGCGGGAGGTGGCACAGGCGGAAAACAGTACCCTGTTTATGCTCTTGTGCGCCGCCTTCAAGGTATTGTTGGCACGATTGAGCGGTCAACAGGATATTGCGGTCGGAACGCCGATTGCGGGGCGCACGCAAACGGAGGTAGAACCACTATTAGGCATCTTCCTTAATACGTTGGTGCTACGAAGCGACCTGACGCAAACACCCACCTTCCGCGACTTGTTGGCGCAGGTGCGAACCACTGCCCTCAATGGCTATGAACATCAGTTGATTCCCTTTGAGAAATTGCTGGAAGCCTTCGTGCCGGAACGCTCCTTGAGCCATGCGCCACTCTTCCAGGCATTCTTTAATATGCTCACGCTGGAAGAAGGGTTGCTGAACCTGCCAGGGATTACTAGCGAACGCTATCCCCTGCGCGACCAGCACAGTAAATTTGACCTGACCCTGTATGCACAGGAACGGGAGGACAAAATCCGCCTGACCTTTGTGTATAGCACCGACCTCTTCGGCGCGGAGCGAATGGCGGCAATGGCGGCGCAATATATCGCCTTGTTAGAGCAAATCGTCGTCGCACCAGAACGAGCGTGGGTGGACTATTCACTTCTACCTGATGTCCATCGTTCAATCCTGCCCGACCCCACGGAAGCGTTAGCCGATACGTGGGAGGGTCCAGTTTATCACCATCTGGCGCGGTGGGGACACCAACCCGCCGTGCGCGGCGCGGATGGCTCAGTGCAAACATACAGTGACCTCAGCACGGAAAGTGATGCCATTGCCAAAAAGTTGTACTATGTGGGGGTAGTAGCACCGCAGAGGGTCGTGGCGATTTTCGCGGCGCGTCATCCAGCATTGGTTTCAACGGTGGTAGGGGTATTAAAAGCCGGAGCCATCTTTACAATGCTCGACCCGGCATATCCCCCTGCCCGTTTGCTTCACTATCTGGAGGTTGCGAACCCCGTCGCTTTTGTGGTTCTGCCGGGGGCGGACGAGTTGCCGGACGAAGTACAGTCATGGTTGGCAGAGCGAACCATCCCGATTCTGACCTTACCGCTTCACCATGCGGTCAATGGCAATGGCTTCCATGCCATGCCCACGCCGAGTCTTCCGCTTTCTGCCGAGAGCCGTGCGGTATTAACCTTTACCTCCGGCTCAACAGGCTTGCCCAAAGGGATTTGGGGGCGGCACGGACCGCTGACCCATTTTTACCCCGATATGGCAACCCGTTTTGGGCTGAACCACAAAGACCGTTTTGCCATGCTCTCCGGTTTGGCGCATGACCCCTTGCAACGGGATATGTTTACGCCGTTGTGGGTGGGGGCTTCGCTTGCCGTGCCGGATGGGGCGCGGCTGGGCGAACCGGGGTACTTAGCGCAATGGCTGGCGGAGCAAGCCGTAACCGTAGTTCACCTGACCCCGGCAATGGGGCAACTGATTGTCGAATTTGCCGGGGAAGGGATGCTACCCGCTTTACGTCTTGCCTTCTTCGTCGGGGACAAATTGACGTGGCGGGATGTGGAACGGCTCCGGGCGGTGGCTCCGAACGTACAGGTGGTCAACCTCTATGGGAGTACGGAAACTCAACGTGCTGTGAGCTATTATGTCGTTCCTCACGATAATCGTTCCACCGCGCCCCAAAAACAAATTGTGCCGATTGGGGCGGGCTTCCCTGATGTGCAATTGCTGATTCTGAATGAAGCAGGGCAACAGGCGGGCATCGGGGAATTGGGCGAAATTTATGTCCGTTCGCCCCATCTGGCGGAAGGCTACCACGACTCTGCCCTGACCTCGGCGCGGTTTCTTCCCAACCCCTTTACGCAGGCATCATCGGATCGGCTTTACCGTACCGGGGATGTGGGGCGATATCGCCCGGACGGGCAGGTAGAAGGGGCGGGGCGGAATGACCGTCAGGTGAAGATTCGCGGATTCCGCATCGAATTGGGCGAAATCGAAGCGGCGTTGCTTCGCCATGCCGGGGTGCGGCAAGCGGTGGTCGTGCGGTATGCCACTGCCACGACTGAACATCTGGTAGCATATATCGTTCCCACCGGGGAGACCATGCTCGATTCCGCCAACCTGCGGGCGTACTTAGGGCAGGATTTACCCGACTATATGCTCCCTGCGCTCTTCATTCCGATTCCCCGTGTGCCGTTAACGCCCAACGGGAAATTGGATGAACGCGCCCTGCCTGACCCTGCTGACCATTTCAGCGTCTCTACTGACACAGACGTTGCGCCCCGAAACGAAGTAGAGGAATGGCTTGTAGAGGTGTGGGCAGAGTTATTGAACCGTGACCGGGTTAGTGTCACTGCCAATTTCTTTGCTCTCGGCGGACATTCCCTGCTGGCAACACGCCTGGTGTCCCGCGTCAATGCTTACTACGAACTCCATGTACCGTTGCGGGCATTCTTTGAAAAGCCCACGATTGCCGACCTTGCCAACCTGATTGAAACCATCATCATGGCGGAAATTTCCGCCATGGACGACGCGGAACTTCGTGCCGCTCTTGAATCGTAATCAACCAATGACGGGGTGTTGTGAAGCAATCATCCCTTCCTCAACCTAAAGGATGGGCTAATAAGCTATTTCGCTGTTTGCCTATTAGCCCTGTCCCTTTAGCAGGGAATCGGAAATTCTTCTACCCTTCACATACCCTACAACCATTCACCATGACCCAAGACCTGACGCAATCCCGGATGGCATTGTTGCAAAAACGCCTCCAGGGGAAAAAATCAAACGGAACCGGACAAGAGAGTATCCCCCGCCGCGCCCCGTCGCCCTACGCGCCCTTGTCCTTCGCCCAACAACGGCTCTGGTTCCTGGACCAATTTGAGCCGGGCAGTTCCGCCTATAATATGCCGCTTGCCCTGCGCCTGACGGGGCAATTGGATCGTTATGCTCTGGAACGTGCCCTCAACTGGCTTGTCGAACGGCACGAACCCCTACGCACCACCTTTGTTACCAGTGCCGGGCAACCTTCCCAATATATCCAACCCGCCCACCCTGTACCTCTACAGGTGGAAACCTTATCGCTCCATAACGGGGACGACCCCGAAACCGCGATACGAACATGGGTGCAGAAACAGGCATATCTGCCCTTTGATCTGGCAACGGGACCCCTTGCCCGATGGGTGTTGCTCGATGTAGACGAAACCACCCATGTATTGGTGCTAACAATTCACCATATTATCGGGGATGGCTGGTCTATCTCCGTGATTATCAAAGAATTGCTTGCCGCCTACACCGCCTTCCGGTTGGGACATACGCCTGAACTGCCCGAACTGCCCATCCAGTACGCGGATTATGCCGTGTGGCAACGCCGCCGGTTGGAGCAGGAAGGGGTACTGGCACAACAATTGGAATACTGGCAGAGTGCGCTGGCAGGGGCACCCCCTGTATTGGAATTGCCGTTGGATTTTGCCCGCCCCGCCCATCAAACTTTTAACGGCGCAAGGGTACGCCATAATATTGAAGCAGACCTAACCGCCCGTTTGATGGCATTTTGCCGGGATTCCAACACCACCCTCTTTATGACGCTATTGGGAGCCTATTACGTTCTGCTCTATCGCTATAGCGGACAGAGCGATATTGTGGTAGGTACGCCGATAGCCGGACGGATGCGCCCTGAAGTGGAAGGGCTGATCGGCTTGTTTGTGAATACGCTGGCCTTGCGAACGCAACTAACGCCGGATATGCCGTTCCGCGAATTGGTGAAACAGGTGCGAGACCATGCGTTGGAAGCCTTTCAGAATCAGGAAGTTTCTTTTGAGAAACTGATTGAACTGCTGGCTCCGCAACGGGATTTGGCACACAGTCCCTTATTTCAGGTGATGTTTAATCTGCAAAACA
Organism: uncultured Ardenticatenales bacterium; assembly: GCA_966690745.1. Taxonomy (GTDB): domain Bacteria; phylum Chloroflexota; class Anaerolineae; order Ardenticatenales; family Ardenticatenaceae; genus CBKYSX01. Next base: position 1,265 of record CBKYSX010000212.1, on the reverse strand, counting down.
CACCCGAACCGGATTTGTCCGCGCCCGGACTGAACGTAAGCGGATTTAAGTATGAAAATCCGACCAGTAAATTTGATTTGACCCTTACCGCCGCCGAACATGAGGGTAAAATCATCACGGTTCTGGAATACAACCGTGATTTGTTCCGCGACAGTACGATTCAACGGATGGCGGGGCATTATCAAGCTCTGCTGGAAAATATCGTCACCCATCCTGATATGCCCATCAGCCAATTGGCACTGTTGACCGATGAAGAAGAGCGCAACCTGACAGCGTGGAGTTCTGACCCCCGCCCCTATCCGGCGGGGATGGGCATGTACACGGCGATTGCGGAGCAAATGGCGCAAAATCCGAGTCACCCTGCGATTCAATATGGTGATATGGGCTGGAGCTACGGACAGTTAGAGCACCGTTCTGCCCAAATCGCCCATGCCCTGCAAACCGCAGGAGTACAACCCGATTCACTGGTGGCAGTCTACATGGATCGTTCCCCTGATATGCTGGCAACCCTGCTGGGCATCTGGCGGGTGGGGGCGGCATATTTGCCCTTAGACCCTGCCTACCCTGTTGAACGGTTGCACTATATGGTGGAAGATGCAGGGGTTGTAGTAGGAATATCTCAAACATCGCTACACGAAACGGTTTCGGATGGTACGGTTCAATGGTTATTGGCAGATGCTATTCCCGCCGATGCGCCCCGCCAGCCGAAAGCCGTTGCAACTCTCCCCTCCCAACGGGCTTATGTAATCTATACCTCCGGCTCTACCGGGAAGCCCAAGGGGGTTGAAATTGAGCAGGGCGGCGTATTGAATTTCCTTTACGCCATGCAAGACAAGCTCAATTTAACTCCGGCGGACAAATGGTTGGCGGTCACAACGATTGCCTTTGACATTTCCGTGCTGGAACTGTTCCTGCCCCTACTGATGGGTGCAACCATTGAGCTGGTAGACCGAAACACTGCCGTAGACGGAGCGGCACTGGCAACTTTGCTCAATACCAGAGGAATTACCTTTATGCAGGCAACCCCCGCGTCGTGGCGGTTGCTGATGGCAACGGGATGGCAGGGGTCGCCCGCACTCACCGTACTATCGGGCGGCGAAGCATTACCGCCCGATATGGCACATCGTCTTGCTACCCACAACAAAGTGGTCTGGAACCTATATGGTCCTACCGAAACCACTGTCTGGGCGACAGCCGCGCAGATTGCCCCTGATTCTGCTATCACCATAGGCTCCGTTTTGGGCAATTACCACGTTTATATTGTG
>CBKYSX010000211.1:0-6841 GCA_966690745.1 uncultured Ardenticatenales bacterium | reverse complement strand
TTTGTCTTCGCTCTCGAAGGGTTGTACTCCATGCACCTGTTTCATCTGCCATTGGTGGGGCTGGTTTTCTTCCAATGTGACCAATGCCGAGGCAAAGCGTCCCATGCCGCTATCCTCTTGTAACCGCCATCGCCCCAGATGATGGGAACAGGCAATCACTCCGGGGCGAATCCCCTCTGTCACCCATGCTTTATCCACAAAGTAGCCAATTTCGGTTTCGACCCGTATCAAATCCCCTGTTTTAATTCCCATCGCCTTGGCATCGCCCGTGTGAATCCAGACCGGGTTCTTGTGGCTGATTTCATAGAGCCATTTGGCGTTGCCGCTCCGGGTGTGAATCAGGGTGGGTAAACGGAAGGTGGATAACAGGATAAATTCGCTTTTGTCCCGATTCACGTTGTCGGGGTGAACGTGGCTTTTAACATAGGTGGGGAGCATGTATTCGCGCCAACCCCAATCCCGCATCGTCGTGGAATAAAACTCTAACTTGCGCGATGGGGTGGGGAAGCCCACCACTTTAGAGCCATCTTCTAATTCCACGCCAATCACCCGCCCCTGTTCAGCATCAGGCTGGAAAAAGGGCATCGGCGTAATGTTGGAGGGAGGGGTGGCGGGGGTTTTGGAATAAATCAGCGAATCGTGAACCTTACTTTCCGCCAACTCTTTGTCGCTTAATGGACTCTCAAAGGTTTCGGCGGCTCCCTTGCGGAGTTCAAACGCACCGAAGCGGCGCATATATTCCAATGGAGTCATGCCCTCTTTTGTCGCCGCTTCCGGTAAGCCCGGCACATGGTTCTCGAACATCCAGCCGTACAACTCATCTATCGTGATTTTTTCGCCTGCCCGATAGGGGCTTTCAAAGGTTTTACGGATGCCCATGCTTCCATCGGGGTCAATCCGCCACGAAAGATCAATCCAAAATTCGGTTTCTTCCCACACCTCGCCGGGGTTGGGATCCCGCGTATCAGTCACAGGTTTGCCCATGCGCCGCAATGCCTCACGCATCACAGGTTGGCGGAAAGCAATCCAACAGCCCGCATGGGTCTCCTGGCTCATCATATCGTGCCGTTCCGCGCCCAAGCCCATCGGCAAAATGTAATCGGCAAACCAGCCCGTTTCGCTCCATGTGGGCGAAAGATGAATGTGCATTCCCATCAGTTCTTCGTTGGTCAGCACTTCCATCCAGCTCATCCCATCAGGGTTGGTCCAGAGTGGGTTATAGACGCGGGTGAAATAGGTATCAATTTTACCCCGTCCTTCTTTGAGGAAATGGGGCAGAAGATAACTCAATTCATAGAAGGTCAGGGGGTATTCCTGGGGCCACGTTAATTCGTTCCACGCTTCAACATGGGGAGCCATATTGGGGTGACGCGGCACCCACTTGTCCCACACGTTCGCACTCGTCCCTCCTTCTACCCCTATCGAACCGGTCAGCACATTGAGGAACCACAAACAACGTGCCACCGCCCAACCGCCCAGATTACTGCTGGTCGCGCTCCGCCAGGTGTGGGCGGACAGTTTGTTGTCGCAATTCGCTACAACGTCTGCAATCCGCCGGATTTGTTCTGCCGACACGCCGCTTTCCTGTGCGGCAAAGTCAAAGGTGTAGGAGGTGTAGAGGGTTTTGAGCAACGCCTCAAAATTCTCAAAGGTGGCGGGGAGGTCGGGGTATTCGGCGGCGAGAAATTCCTGCCAATTGGTCCAGCGGCGCACAAAAGCACGGTCGTATTTGCCGGTTTGGAGTAGATGGTTGGCAATCGCCAACAGAATCGCCGCCTCACTGCCATGCCACGGAGCAAGCCATTCATCGGCTTGGCTGGCAGTATTGCTGAGACGCGTATCCATCACAATCAGTTTCGCGCCGTTCTGTTTCCCTTCCATAATGCGCTGGGCATGGGGGTTAAAATAATGCCCCGTTTCCAGATGACTGCTAATCAGCAACATGACCCGCGCATTGGCATGGTCGGGGCTGGGGCGGTCTAATCCCATCCATAACGCTTGCCCGCACCGCGCCCCTGATGAACAGACATTGGTATGGCTGTTGTGTCCGTCAATGCCCCACGCCGGAAGCACCCATTCCATGATGCCGTCATGTCCGGGTCGCCCCACATGGTACATGATTTCGGTCATCCGTTTTTCCTGTAATGCCTTGCGGATCCGCGCCGCAATGTCGTCCAACGCTTCATCCCAACTGATCCGCTTCCATTTGCCTTCGCCCCGCTTCCCGACCCGTTTTAAGGGGTACAAAATCCGTTCGGGGTCATAGACCTGATTGAGCGTGGCGGGTCCTTTGGCGCAGTTGCGCCCGCGTGAGCCGGGGTGATAGGGGTTGCCTTCAAATTTCTGAATCCGCAGAGAATTTTTGTCTACATAGCCCACCAACCCGCAGGCACTTTCGCAGTTGAAGCAGACGGTGGGGACGAGCATGTAATTACGTTCGACTTTTTGGGGCCATGCTTTCGGGTCATATTCGGTCCAGTTGTCCCATTTTTCAAAGGGGGGATAGTTCGTTAGCCCCTGCGGGGTGGCGCGTGTCACCGTCCCTGCCGCCGTTTGGGGCGTGGCTTGATAGGCAAGCGTTTCCGCGTTGGTTTCTTTTTTTTCACTTTGCGCCAATCCATTAAAGAGGCGACCTAGTAATCCGTTGAGCATGGGAATCCCTTATCGTGTGGTTACGTCGAGTGTAGGGGCGAAGCATCCCCCCACGTTTGTTACATGCCGGGTTTTGGGAATGAAAATCTTTGGTAAACGGCAGAATATTTCAGTGGGGGGATGCTTCGCCCTCGCCCTGATGGAACACCCGCCGCGACGGGGGCGAAGCATCTGTACCGTGTGACTCCCGCCCGTTTATTGAATTGCTTCCATGCCGTAAACCCATCACGTAACAGCAGGGTGCAGATGCTTCGCCCCTACAACCTACGTTTCCCCTATCAGCTATTCGGAATTTCTTGTGGAGCCATAACGAAGGCATATTCATAGGCATACAAGCCGACGAGGGCGGTAATCGCGGCAACTGCCACGCCAATCCCGTTCATTCCGAAAATAAGAAGCAGGGCAAGCGGCACAACATGACCTATCACGATTGCCCCACCCCAGAACCACCCCGCATACTTGCCGTATTTGATATTGTGCGCCGCCCGCGCCGCGACTTCGCTAGCATGGGGGATGGCAAATTCGCCAACCAGAATAATGAACAGATCTATGACCAATCCCCACAAGAGAAAATCGGTTGGATAAATTGAGGGGGGTATCAATATGTTAATACTGGACGATGGTGGCAACCACGGTCGAACAAGAACTAGCGCGGCTGTCCCCGCAATGATGGCTTGTATTAAAAAGTGAAACGGAAGCAAAGGACTTTGCCACAGGTCGCGCCCTTCCGCCTGAGCAAAGAGAAATGCCGTATAAATCGCCGTGAGTACTGCAAGTGGTAATCCAATCAAGGCAAAATAGGGGCGAGTTTGTAGCCGGATGTCATAGGACGGGTCTAACGAATTTATGTAATCCGGTACTATCCCAAGCAAGGGTAACATTTCTACTACGAACCACAACCCTGTAAGAATAGAGAAGCCAATGAGCACAAATGCCCCCCGTGTCAGCCAACTCCGCCATTGGGGTCGGGTCAGAATGGTGAGAAACATTTTGGGCTTTTCAAGGTCAAGCACTAACAAAAGGGTGGTAATTCCGGTAAAGAGCAATGATAGAAAGAGTGAAACAGGGAAAAAATAATCGGAGATATAACCGGTGTCCGAAAATCCGAAATCAAAAAAGACTTCAAGAGCAAGATAAATAAACAAGCCGCTCGCAATCCCCTTCGTCACCAGATATGCCGGAACCTGCCAGTGCCAAGGGATTTTGTGTTGGGCGTTGTAGGCGGTTTGCACCATTTGCCCTGCCTGCCGCCCCCCCAGCATGAGCGAACTTTTGCCCACGCCCATCGTCTGCGTTTGGGGAATACGAATCGGGGTACCACTGGCGGCATAAGCAGGGGCGGGGGGTTTGGGCGCAGAGCCTATGGAAGCCAGTGAGATAAAACCACTATTGCCATGCCCGCCGCTCATCGTTTGCGCCTGATCACTTTTCACGTCCGCCCACATCATCGTGTTGGTTAACGAGGCGGCGGTGGGGGTCATGGCAACGGCATCCCCTTCGATATAGAAGAGTTTGGGAGCGGTGCCCTGTTCCGGTTTGCGTACCGTAACGGGATGGCGCGAAACGAGCTGGCTGATTTCGCTATGGGGGTCGTCCAAATCGCCGCTAATAATCGCGTGGGTGGGGCAGACAATGACACAGGCGGGTTCTAAGCCGATTTCCGTGCGGTGGGAACAATAGTGGCATTTGGCGGCAGAATGGGTGTCGGGGTCAATATAAATGGCATCATAGGGGCAAGCCTGCAAACAGGCTTTACAGCCGATACAAACCTGCGGGTCAAATTCGACAATGCCGTCACTGCGCTGGTACATTGCCGTGACAGGGCAAATCCGTACACAGGGCGGGTTGGCGCAATGATTGCAACGGGTGACTTGAAAATGGCGGCGCGAATCGGGGAAGGTTCCGGTTTCGACATACTTCACCCAGGTGCGATAGACCCCCAACGGGACTTCGTTTTCCTCTTTACACGCCACACTACAAGCGTGACATCCAATACAATTGCGGTTGTCTATCACGAAGCCGTAGTTGGTCATGCGGGATGTCCTCGAAATGAATAGGAGTAGGCGGCGACGCTGACCGCTAATGGCAGATGAAACATAATGGACACGATTCCCCGCTATAAAGACGCGGGGCTATAGACCTGTTGCATACCGACTTCGCTTGTTCTGCAAGTATATCTGGCAGATGACGGGTCTATAGAATGGTCACTTTAGTGCCGTGAATGATAGGTTAGCATTCCTCATATTTTCCCTTGTTTCTATCATACCAAATTGCCTAACAAAACTCCAATACATAAAATTTATACCATGTATAACGTGAGGTTATAGAAGGCAAGTTTCATTCCTATGCTCAATCTTCATCAAGTCCGCATTTTCACGACGGTTGTCGAAAGCCGCACTTTTTCCGCCGCCGCCGAAGTCTTATCGGTAAGCCAGCCCGCGCTCTCCAAAGCGGTGCAGGAATTGGAGACGCAACTAGGGATGACGTTACTGGTACGCACGCGGCGCGGGGTGAAATTGACCCGCGAAGGGGAGGTATTGTATGCCCATGCCCGCCAACTGTTCGCGGTGGAACGTGCCGCCGAAAGTGCGCTGGATGAATTGAAAGGGTTATTGCGCGGACATTTGTTTGTAGGGGCAAGTAGCACCATCGGAATTTACATGCTTCCCGCTTTGTTGGGAACCTATCATCATCGTTACCCGCAGATTGAATTGTTTTTGGATATTGGCAACACCCAGCAAATCGTAGAGCATCTGTTGGAACATCAATTGGATGTTGCCTTTGCCGAAGGACCGATCAATGAACCTTCATTGATGGTGATTCCCTGGCAGGAAGATGAATTGGTGGTGATTGCCGCGCCCGACCATCCGCTCACCCGAAAATCCTCTCTTACGGTCTATGCCCTTGCCGACACTCCTTTAATTGTGCGGGAAAGTGGCTCCGGCACCCGCGAAGTCGGCATGGCGGCACTCGCGGAACATGGGGTTTATCCACCGATTGCGATGGAACTTGCCAGCACCGAAGCGGTGAAACAAGCGGTTTCCGCCCGGTTGGGGATTGCTGTTGTTTCTACTGCCACCATTCAAATGGAAATCGCCCTTCACAAACTGGTGGTTTTACCTGTTGAGGGGCTAACCATTCGCCGCTCGCTTACCTGTTTGTTACACCCTGAGCTCCTACCCCCCCGCCCCGTTATAGCATGGCTAGACCATATTGGCATTTCCCCGCCTCTGTAGCACACTACAACAAGAGCATTTACGCTCTTTTAATGAAGGAAGATATGGTATGAACGGGGATTGGTTTCAACAAGCCTTTATCTCCATTGCCGGGACAAATCCTATCTTGCAAGGACTTGTCGGCGGCTTATTCATCACCTTGCTGAACACAGTGGGCGCACTGGCGGTTCTGGTCTGGCGCGAACCCAGCCAAAAATTTCTGGATGGGCTTCTTGGTTTCGCCGCAGGAGTCATGCTGAGTGCCAGTTTTACTAGCCTTATTCTACCAGGGAGCGAAATTGGCGGCATCCTTCCGGTATTGATCGGTATGGCACTAGGCGCATTTCTGCTGGATTATACCGACCATCATGTTCCCCATCTTCATATTATCATGGGTGATGAAGGGGGTAGTGCAGATCCCCGGCTTCGCCGTGTATGGTTGTTCATTCTTGCGATTACAATTCACAACGCTCCGGAAGGGTTGGCAGTAGGGGTAGGATTCGGCTCCGGCGACCTCGCAAATGCGCTGGGGTTAATGATTGCGATTGGATTACAAAATATTCCTGAAGGGTTGGCAGTTGCAGTTTCTGCCATCAGTATTGGCAAACGGGCGGGATTCTACGCCATGTTTGCCGGGGTTCGGGCAGGGCTAATCGAAATACCGCTTGCTTTGCTCGGAGTCTGGGCAGTCTACTGGATTCAACCGATTCTGCCTTATGCTATGGGGTTTGCGGCGGGAGCAATGCTCTATGTCATCAGCGATGAAATTGTCCCTGAAACCCATCGGATGGGACATGAACGCGTGGCAACGCTCGGTACATTGCTTGGTGTGATGGTAATGCTCTATCTGGATGTTAGTCTAGGATAAGCCATCTCAATATGACCCGGAATGTGATGCTCCTTAGGTCCACAGCTGTCGGCGATACAGAAACGAAAGTACAAGAATGAGAATGGCGACAAGAAACGAAACTGTG